>CALMAP010000295.1:0-13749 GCA_937859825.1 uncultured Terriglobus sp.
ACCGGAACTCTCCTCGCTGCCGCTTACGGTCAGTCCCGCACGTTGTGCCGCGGCTTCTACCTGCTCCGCCAGCTTCGTTGTCAAACTCATTGCCATGCCTGTCCTTACCTGCGGCCCTTGCGCAACAACGTTCCCGTTGCTGGTCTAGCCGTTGGAGCTCAAGGATTCATGGTATCGCAGCATGTATGTGCGGTATCTGGGACGGCTGTTAGAAGGCTTTCGACATGGTGTGCGTCACATTCGCAAAAGCCTGGTTGACCCGGCAACCCAAGAGCTGTGTGGCGGCCATTGCGCTGAGCGCAACGACGAAAATGCCGAGGGCGTATTCCAGCAATGTTCCGCCGGAACCGCGGCGGCGCGGTGCGCGAGAGATTGATCGGGCGGTATGCATGGAATCGCTCCTTTCCGGCAGCCGAGGGCTCTTCGGCCTGACCCAAAGGTGTTATCGGCAGGCCTGCGCGAAACCTAAGCCGGCGTACCGGAGTAGTTGCTTCAGGAGCGCGGCTTACCGGGGGCGGGCGGCAGCATTGCCGCGACGCCCAGGACGCCGAAAGCGGCAATCGAGAAGCCTTGACGCAGGTGCAGCGCATGAAAGAGACGCTGCTCCAAGACATAGGCCCGTGCCTTTGCGTGTGTCCCCGCGTCTGCCAGGCGAATTTTCCCGGTTCACTGGCCGCTGCAGAGAGCGGGCAATGTATATATCAGCCGCGCTGAGCAGAAAGGCGAGCACGATCAGGAAGAACGTCTTGCTGCGCCACATCTTTGCTAGAAACAGCAAGGCAAGCACATACAGGATGCCAAAGGAAGCGAGCAGAATGCGGATGCGAATGTGCAGAAAGAAGTCGTGTGTCTGCCAGGCGCGCAGGAAGTCGTCACCGCTCATGGAGTCAAGCACCGGAGAAACGCCGATGGAGTACATCAGCAACACACCTGCATACAGCCCGGCAATGCCTAGCAAAAGACCGAAGAGAATGCGCTGCGAGCGATAGAGCGTGTCCTGCATGAACATTCGATGTCTGGATGGGCGTCATGCGAACAATCGGAAGGAACTGAACACAAGGAGAATTCGCAAAGCCGCTACGTTCGTGGCGGCCTTTGCGAAATCCCAAGTTTCCTGCGTACAGTCTCTTGCTTAACCGCTGATGTTCTATTTATTAGCCGGCTCCATGAACTTCTCCTGCATTTTGGCCTGCAGACTATCCGGTGTAATGCCGGAGAGAGCGCCTTCTATCTTTGTCATGAAGTCGGCGGCATACACGTGTTCTTTGCCTCCGAAAAGCGCATCCAGCCCGACCTTTGCGACCTCGTCGGCTTCGTTGCTCTTCTTGCCTTCGCTGCCGATCTTCGTGTCGCTCATATGTGCGACCTCGAAGAAGTTGGTATCTACCGGCCCAGGCTGCAGAGCGGTTACATTCACTCCGGCGTCCGCTAGCTCAAAGCGCAGGCTCTTTGCGAGCGAGAGCACAAATGCCTTTGATGCGGAGTAAACAGCCATCTTGGGCGACGTTGTTTCCGATGCGATGGAGGCCGTGAAGAGAATATTTCCTTTGCCGCGTTCAACCATTTGCTTGGCGACATGCTTGCTGAAGTGCACTGTGGAGGCGCAGTTCAGGTCCACGATGGCAAGTTCCTGGTCGAGAGAGGTCTCCGTCGCGAATAAACCGCCTTCGCCGATGCCGGCGTTGATGCAGGCAACGGTCACGGGACGGCCGGTCGCGCGAACAGCATCCCAAACGCGGTCGACTTCGTCACGCTCCGTCGCGTCTGCCTGAATGGCAATCACCTCGGCTCCGGTGGCGCGAAAGGCTGCTGCGGCTTCCTGCAGCCGGTCACCTGAGGAGGTGATGGCAAGGTCATAGCCGCGCTCCGCAAGCTGCTTCGCCAATTGAAAACCAATGCCGGATGATGCCCCGGTTACAAATGCAAGTTCCTTTGCCATTTCCTATCTCCTAGTCGCTCTATATCGGATGCGCTGTGATGCTGCGTTTGCTGCGCGCCCGGCACGCATTGACGTGGCATGGCTGCGTGCTCCGGGCCGCAACCTGCACTCGCACCGGGTGCGAAAATAAAGGTGTGTTCTCCGCTTTCAGAACCATGTGGCATCGTCTTGCGTTTGTGTGCGCTCTGATGGCGGGGCTTGCACTCACAGGATGCCGCAGCACACCGCCGCCCAAGCCGCTGGACCAGCTCACCCCCGAGGAGCAGGCCGGCCACGCTGTCTTTCGAGAGCATTGCTCCCTGTGCCACTACGACCGTGTGGACAAGCCACTGAACGGGCCTTCGCTGCTGGGTATGTACAAGAAGCCGTACCTGCCCAGCGGTGCCCCCGCGAACGACGAACGGGTGACGAACACGATCGTCCATGGCCGCAACAACATGCCTGCGCAGGGCGGTAGGCTCACGCAGGAAGACTTGGGCCAGCTGCTCGCATATCTGCACACCCTCTAAGCTCAAAGACAAATGACCGATCCAGAGAACGATACGACCCAAACGCCTGCCCGCATCAAGCTGCCCGCCGAAGCAGCACGCCACCTCGCGCAGCAGCGGCAGGCACAGCTTGACGGACCGCGCATGCTGCCCGGCATGGCGATGATCGCCGTCTTCATGCTGGTATATGCGTCCTTAAATGCGTTCGCCGCCTGGCAGGGCCGTTTTGGCTACTCCACCGGAAGATGGGCGGTGCTGGGCATCTGCACCTTGTTCGTCGTAGGCGTGTTCGGCTTTTTGCGGCTGCGCCGCTGGGGATGGGCCCTGGTGCTGGGCGGTACGCTGTTTCTTGCGATGTACGACGTGGTGCAGTTCATTCGCGCGCATGTGTCCGTTGCACAGGGCGGCGCGATCCTGATTCAGGCACTGTTTGCCATTGTGTTCTTTCTCTATTTGGTGCGCGATGAGGTGCGAAAGCGGGTCCGCTGAAGTCGCTGCATCGCGTCTGTGCAACGGCACTTACGGCAGTTCGAAATCCACCACGGCAATTGCGCTGGCAGCCGATGGTCTGCCAGAAGCCATATAAGGCTTGTAACGCCAGTGCTGCACCGCGTTTAGAGCGGCATCACGTAGAAGGGGAGGGCCGCTGATAACGCGCGCCGATGCCACGTTGCCACCTGGATCGATCCTGGCCTGAATGCGGACCTCACCTTGCACCTTGGCCGCCGACGCCGCTGCCGGGTAAGGCGGTACCGGCGTGTACATCGCGTTCGCGCCCATGGTGCCCAGTGAGGCAGGGCGCACCACACCTGCGTTTGCGACAGCGTGTGCGTTACCAGCGCGACCTGGTGAAGAAGCAGAGGGTGCATCGGCAGTATCCGCTTCCGCGAGCAGTGGGTCGTCGCTACTGTCTCTGAGGTTCTCCTGCAGCGGCGGACGGCGTAAAAGGCGCGGGTGCTTGCGCGAGACGGCCTCGTCTCCAGTTGAGGCATACGCCGGTATGGTGGGGGAACCGAGACGCCTGCTGAGGACAGCAGTTGGTATGGGCGCGCCATTCCCGGACGGTATTGCTCCAAGGCCTGCGGCAAGGGCGGTCGAGGCAGGGCGCTGGGCAGGTATGGCTGACGCAATCGCCTGGGGTGTTCCGCTGTTATTTGGGGTCGGTTGCGCGGGAGCGACAGCAGCAATCCCGGAGTGTGTCCGGCTGGCTCCTGCCCTGGTCGCAGCGGGCGTTGTACGTGACTGAGTTTGCAGAACCTCAGGATTAGCCGTAACCGGGGATGGCTTGACGGAAGGCGTATTCGCAGCAGTCGCAGGCGGAGTATTTACGATAGGCGCAGGTATGGTCCTCACCGGTGACGATGGGCGCAGCCACAACCACAGCCCACCCCCAACCGCAAGAAGACAGGCAACGACTGCCCAAAGTGCACGATGCGAACCGTGCGAAAAGGACCGCGAGACTGATGATCCGGTCGAACGGACCGCAGCCCCACCTCCAGGAGCAAGCTGCTTTTCAGCAGTTGCAACAGGAACGGTGCGAGCTTCGCTCTCTGCTGAGATCCCGAATGAACGCCGCGCCTCCAACACAAAGCGCAGAAGTGCATGGGCGTCTTCCGTCCCGGCCTCGGTGGCTAACTCCGGTCCGACGGCTGCTACCGCAAGCACACCCAGGAGTGTGCTGCTCTGTTGCACGCCCTCTTCCATCAGCACCCACAGGTGCGAGGTCAGGTCACGGTGCAGAGCGCGGTTCTGCCGCAGTGTTTCGTTGAGCACATGCAGCGAAGAAGGTACTTCTGTCGCTACGCCCGCCTTTGTAAGAAAGCCGCGCAGTTCGCGAACCGCGCCGGTATGACGCACTGCCAGTTCTTCCAATTGCCGCGGCTGCAACATGCGTCCGAAACTCTCCCTCCAGCAGTGAGATTCCTGCTCTCTGGATAGACCCGCAAAACTGCCCTTGGTTGCTTTCCGATGCGAACGCATGGGTCAAGCCACGGGGTTTTCGAGCGTGCCGATACCGTCGATGCAGATGCGCACCACATCACCGGATGCAAGGGTAAAGCTGTCGTCCGGCACAATGCCCGTACCCGTGAGCAGGAAGGCTCCCACGGGAAAGGTGGTCTCGCGAAAGAGGTAGGCCGCAAGCTCCTGGGGGTCTCGCTTGAGCTCATGCAGCGTGGTGCTGCCCCCGAACGCAGTGGCACCGCTGCGCTCGATTGCGATGCGGAGGACCGTGTCGCGGCTGATGGGTTCGCGTGCGAGAAGGATGCAGGGGCCAAGCGCGCAGGCACCGTCGTAGACCTTGGCCTGCGGCAGATAGAGCGGGTTTTCGCCTTCGATATCGCGCGAGCTCATGTCGTTGCCGATGGTATAGCCGACGATCTCGCCGCGGGCGCTCAGCACCAGCGTGAGTTCAGGCTCCGGCACGTTCCATTTGGAATCCCGGCGAATGCGGACCGGAGCGCCCGGACCAACGACACGATGGCCGCTGGATTTGAAGAACAGTTCCGGCCGCTCTGCGCTGTAGACGCGGTCGTAAAAACTGCCGCCACCCGCATCCTTCGACTCCTCCATGCGCGCGTTTCGGCTGCGGTAGTAGGTCACGCCGGATGCCCATACCTCCTGGTTGCCCACCGGTGCCAGCAGGTCGGCTGCGTCCGGCGCAACGACGGGCTCGCCTCGCGTGGCCGCGGCGGCTGTCTCCAATACATTGGCGGACGCGAGCAGGTCGTCCAGGGTGCCCGGCACGGTGTAGAAGTTTCCGTCTGCTTCGAGGACGATTCCGGATTTCGTTTTGTAGAGCTTCATCGTGTTCTCTCTGTTTCATTCCGCATCCGGTTTGTCGTCCGCGATGAAGATCATCGCAGCTTCGCAACGATTGCGTCCGCGTCATAGACGCATCCACCCCACACGCCGCCGCTGGCATGCACCAGAGCGGCCCACAGACGGGTGTCGTCAGGCAGGGCAGGATGCGGCGCGAGATCGGCGCGCGGTTGCCGCCGGTTCAGACGCGCCCGGCCTTGCTCTGGTGAGAAAGTCTCGCCGTTGTCGCCGACCATGTTTACCGTTCCAAGCAGCGCTTTACGATCGATGCGGATTTCGATCAGGTCGCCATCCCGCACCTTGCCGATGGGCCCGCCCGCGAGTGCCTCGGGTGAGATATGACCGATGCATGCGCCGGTGGAAACGCCGCTGAAGCGCGCATCTGTCAGCACCGCCACGTGTTTGCAGTAGGGCAGGCTCTTGAGCGCGGAAGTGATCTGATAGATCTCCTGCATGCCCGCGCCGGCCGGGCCGCCGCAGATCAGCACCAGCACGTCCCCGCTGCCGATGGCCCCGCGCTTGATTGCGTCGATTGCAGCTGCTTCCGTAAGAAAGACGCGTGCCGGGCCGGTGTGCGCGTAGCGGTTCTGCCCGTCGATCAGCGACGGATCGATGGAGGTGCTTTTGATCACGCAGCCTTCTGGAGCAAGGTTCCCTACGGGAAAGCAGACTGTGGAGGTGAGGCCCTCCGCTCGCGCGCGGTCCGGCGAAAGGATCACATCGTCTGGGTCGATACCGTCCAGTTCACGCAGGCGCTGCTTCAGATCGCGCCGTCGCTCGGACTGCTGCCACCAATCGAGGTTCTCTCCCAGCGTTTGCCCGCTTACGGTTAGCGCGGCTGTGTCCAGCAGGCCGGCGTCGCGCAGGTGCAGCATCACCTCGGGCACGCCGCCCGCGAGATAGACCTGTACGGTGGCGTAGTTGCCGGGACCGTTCGGCAGCGCATCGACCAGTCGCGGAATGCTGCGGTTCACCGCGGCCCAGTCCTCCATGGTGGGGCGCTTGAGACCGGCGGCATGCGCGATTGCGGGCACGTGCAGCAGCAGGTTCGTCGATCCGCCAAAGGCCGCGTGCAGCACCATTGCATTGCGCACGGCAGCGTCGGTGAGAACGTCACGCGTACCCGAGCCTGTCGTAGCCATGCGCAGCAGCGCGCGCGCGGAACGTGTTGCCGCATCCAGCCACACCGGTTGGCCACTGGGTGCGAGCGCGGTGTGCGGCAAGGCCAGGCCAAGCGCTTCCGCCACTACCTGCGAGGTTGCGGCCGTGCCCAGAAACTGGCAGCCGCCGCCGGGTGTTGCACAGGCGCGGCAGCCCATCTCCGCCGCATATTCCAGCGTGATCTGCTGCTGGCTGTAGCGCGCGCCGATGGTCTGCACCTTGCCCGCGTCTTCACCCTGCTCGGGCAGCAGCGTAACGCCGCCGGGAACAAGAATGCTGGGATAGGTGCCAGACGATGCAAGCGCCATCATCATGGCGGGCAGTCCCTTGTCGCAGGTGGCAACGCCCATCACACCTCGCCGCTTTGGCAGCGAACGCATCAGGCGGCGCAGCACCATCGCGGCATCGTTACGGTAGGGCAGCGAGTCCAGCATGCCCTCGGTGCCCTGTGTCCGGCCGTCACACGGGTCGGTACACGCACCTGCAAACGGAATCGCATGGAGATTGCGCAGTTCGTGCGCAGCCTCCGCGACAAGCAGACCGACCTCCCAGTGTCCGGTATGGAAACCGAGCGCAATGGGCGTACCGTCAGACGCACGCAGACCGCCATGCGTGCTGAGAATGAGGAACTCCGGGTCAAGCAGCCGCTCCGGCTGCCACCCCATGCCCGCGTTTTGGCTCATGCCGAACAGGTGTCCGGACGCCTCGGTCAACAGCATCTCCGGCGTGATGGGCAGGCTACCCTCGGGACCGGGTGCGTGCGTCTTCGTGCCGGTCCAGCTTGCGCTGCTGCTTTCGAGAATGTGCGTGATGTCAGTTGGAAAGGCCATGCCGCTGCGGCCTATTGTCTGCTGCCAGTGAAAGCAGGAGCAAGCAGGTGTGCTTGCCGTGCTGCAAAGGAACGGTCATTTCGACCGAAGCGACGGGCCATCTTCGTGTAGTGGAACCCTGCTTTCCTTCGAGAGCCGAGCCGCCACGGACAAAGCGGGGTTCTCCACTGTGCACTCACGATGAAAGTCGTGGGTGCTCCAGTCGCAATGAGAGTTCTGCAGTTGGCGATGCAAGTGACCGATGGAGTTGTTCCTCAGATTGCAGTTGTCTGCTCCGGCTCGGCCGTGGTGCGTTGCGACCACGCTGCTGGAATGTTCTTGGGCCGGTACTCCGGCAAGGCGGCCATGCGTTCGTCCACGGATGGATGCGCCTTCGCATCCGCGCTGATCCGGCGCGGGCGTCCGAGCGGGATTTTCCAGCGCTTTTTCGGCGGATCTACGGTCATGTCGTAGTGCTGGCGCGGCAAAATCTCGAGCACCCACCACCAGCCCTTAAGTGAGGTATGCAGCTTGCCACGTACGTCCGGCGCGGACATATTGTCCCCCGCCATGCCCAGCATGTGCGCAGTCTCCTTTGCGTTGAAGAGCAGGCCCGCGGCTGTGCTTTGCTCGATCATCCACTTCAGCGCGATTTTGGCTAGGCCGGACTGCCCCTCCGGGTAGCCGCCGCCCACGTCGGAGTGCACACCGGAAAACCATCGTTCGATAAGGTCCTGGTTCTTTACGCCGGCGGTGAACTGGTTCTGGCGAAAGGCGGCGCGTTTCTCGTCCACGGAAACGGCATGGCGCGCGATGCGAACGTCCGGGTTGTTGGCGGAGAAAGGGACTGAGAGCGGATCGTAAGCCCAGCCCACAGAACTGACCGTGTCCCAAACGCCGACGAAGTGGATCTCTACCGTGCGCGAGAAGGTTTTTCTGAAGCGACCTGCAAGGCCAAAATCCGCGCTGGTCTTGCCCTTCTTTGTAAACATGCGGAGCACGTATGGCACCAGCGGCTCGTTGCCCGTACGCAGCAGGCCGTACATGTGCAGCATGCCTGCCAGCGCCCGCGCGCAGTAGGCACCCCGGCTGAAACCGAAGAGAAAAATTTTGTCTCCGGCCTCGTAGTGCTCCATCAGAAAGCTGTAGCAGTCCGCAATGGCGTCGCTGATACCGAGACCGAAGGCGAGGCCAAACAGCTTCGTCCACCATCGCTGAAAGCGTGTAAGCGCGCTGCGGGAACCCATGGTGCCAAGCCCCGGATGGTAGAAGGTAAGCTGCTCAACGTTGTCGTGTTCCAGCGCGGAGTAAAGTTTGACCACGTTCGAATTGCGATCACCATACTCGTTTCCCGTCCCGTCGATACAAAGCACGATATTTTTCGGCATGGCGGCCTCACGCTCCCGGTACAGCTTCGGTTTGCTTTGTTTGTGGCCGAATTGTAGAGCAGGCTTTGCGCCGGGGATAGTGTTTTCGTTGTGCGGTCTGCCAATTGTCGCTTCGGTCGTAATGACAGGATGGTGGCGAAGCAGAGGGAAGCAGATCCCTTCGCTTCAGGATGGCAAACCTGAAGGCTAAAGAGCGGAGTCTGTCCATCCGGTCAAGCTAACGACGTTTCGAGTAAGTGTCTGCCAGCATTGCCGCAAGTTACTTCCTTCGCCAGAACAGCACTCCCGGCAGGCAGGAAGATCGAAAACGTGGAACCCACGCCCACTTCCGAATCCACCTCGATCCAGCCACCCATTGCGCGGCACAGCTCCAGGCTGATGGAAAGCCCCAGGCCCGTGCCGCTATGGGTCCGAGTGTTGGCGTCGTCGATCTGTGAGAAGTGCTTGAAGAGCTTCTCGCGATGCTCCGGTGCGATGCCGATGCCGGTGTCTCGCACCGCCCACACCAGACAGTCTTTACCGCCGCGGTGCACGTCTTTGACGAGGATCGAAACGGTACCGTTCTCGGTGAATTTGCAGGCATTGCTGACAAGGTTCAACAGGCTCTGGCGGAAGCGCAGGGAGTCCGTGTGGAACTCCGTTGCAGAGGTCTGCACGGTACTCTCGATGCGATTGCCATTCTTCTGGCCCAACATCTCGGCCGTGGGCAACACTTCGCGCAGCAACTCGGGGATCAGTACCGATTCGATATTCACGGTCATCTGGCCGGCTTCGATCTTTGAGAGGTCGAGCACATCGCTGATGAGCCGAAGCAGGTGATGGGCAGAGAGCAGCACCTTGTTCAGGTCTTCCACCATTTCCTTCTGCTTCATGGCGCGTGCGTCTTCGTGCAGGATCTCGCTGTAGCCGATGATGGCGTTCAGGGGAGTGCGCAACTCGTGGCTCATGTTCGCCAGAAAGCTGCTCTTTGCGCGGTTCGATTCTTCCGCCGCGACTTTCGCGTGATTCAGGTCCTGCTCGATCAGCTTGCGTTCGGCGATCTCGGCCTGCAGGTCGTCGGTACGTTCCCGCACCATGTCTTCCAGGTGCTCGCGGTGCGCGCGCAATTCGTTATCACGCTGCTCGATCTGTCCCAGCATGGCATTGAACTGATCGATCAGCAGTCCCACTTCGTCGTGGGATTTGCGGTGCGCGCGGATGCTGTAGTCATTCTGCCTGGAGACGCGGGAGGCCACCGCCGTGAGCAGCAGAAGCGGGCGCGAGATGAGCCGCTCCGTTACCGACGACAGCAGGAATGCGAAGAAAATGGCGCAGCAGGACATTACCGCGCTGACCTCCGCGATGCGCAGGAGCATGCGGTAGGTCTCTTCGAGCGAGATGTCGAGATATAGCGTTCCCAGAGTGTCACCCTGCACCACGACAGGACGGCTCAGGTGCAGGACGCGCAATGTGTACATCTCGGTCGCATGGCGAAAGTCGGGGCACGGGCCTGCACCGCGGTCTACTGCAACGTAGAACCCTGCCAGCCTGCCTTTCCGGTCAAAAAGGCAGGCACTCTGTACGCGCTCGTCGCCGCGCAGTGCAAACAGGGTTTCGTTCACGGTTTTACTGTCGTCAAATACAAGCGCCGCCGCCACCTGATTTGCAACCAGCCGTGCCTGCGTTTCGCTCTGGTCGCGCAGCGTAGTTCGATGGTGGTGAAACTGATAGGCAAGCAGGCTGCAGCTTACCGTCAGCACTGAGACAGCGGCCACCAGCGTAAGCAGCACGATGAGCTTGCCGCGAATGGAGTGACGCAGCTTCCGGATCATGGCCGCTCCGTGATGGTCGCGATCTGAAGCAGCCGCGAACTGATGTTGAGCCTGCTACTCTGCGCAGCGCGCAGGTTTACCTGGATGACCACGTGGGCGTCGCTCTCCGGCAGGCCGACGATCTGGCCGATCTCAGCAGCCGTGGGCCGCTCGGAGACGGTGAGCACCGCAGCCTGCTGCAGGGCAGCGATCGTGTGTACAAATTCTTTGCGGCCACCCGCGCCGATGTAGAGCACGTGGCAACCCTCAAGCTTGTCGGTCGCGCGTACACGCTGCACATTGACCGGCTTGTTCATCACCGTGCGATCGCGGAACGCCTGAATAAGCGCGGGCGCAATGGGGTCGGAGCCGAGCAGGCACACGTTGAATTGCGGATGCGAGGTGTCCATCTTCCAACCCGGCCAGTCCACAAACAGGGCAAGGTGCTGCACCATGGCCGCGCGTATGTCGTCTTCGCTGGCCGCGCTCTGCGCCCGCAGTGCCGGGCAAGCAAATATGCTGCTAAACAGCAGCCCCAGTGCGGGCAACCAGCGCGAGTGCCGAAGCATGGGCCCGTTCATTAGAAGCTCCAGCTTGCGCGCGCGAAGAGGCTGCGCGGTGTCAGGTGCGAAACGATGAACGTGTTCGACACCACGAACTCAGGATGGCGTGGCTGCAGCAGATTGGTGCCGCTAAATTCAAGCAAGCCGCGCTGCCGCACCGCGCGCTTCAGGTGCAGGTCAAGGCGCGTGTAGTGCGGTACCCGGCTGCTCTCAAGCCCGGTGTTTGCATCGAAAGCCAACTCCTCCTGGGTCTCAGCTGGATACTTGACCACTCCCGCGTCATAGAGCATGCCGCCCGCGTTCCAACCATGGGCGAAGGCCCAGTTCCCGGTAACTGCTACGGTGTTGCGCGGCGTTGAAAATACGTCTACCTGCGAGATGTTGCCAGGCTGCACCTGTTTGCTGTCTCCACGGATGCAGGTGTAAGCCGCGGAGAACTGGAGGTCCGGCGTCGGACGCCAGTTTGCGGCAAGCTCCGCGCCCAGCGAGACGCCAGAGTAACCATTGCCATAGGTGAAGTCCGCTTCCAGGTGTGGCGATGGCGTGGGCGTGTAGACGGGTACGTTGAAGGTGAGCGACTGAATGCGATGGTCGATATTGCGGAACGTTGCGAGATCGAACGAGACGTGGCGATTCGGCCGGAAGCGGTAGCCCAGTTCCCCTGAGATCACCTCTTCCGGGCGGAACAATGGATTGCCGGCAATGTTTCCAACCACAGGCAGACCGTTGTATGTGCCCAGATTGACTGGCACCCACAGTTCCTTGTCCTGGATGGAAGGTGCGACCACTGCGCGTGAGACCGCACCCCACAGAGACTGTTTTGTATCCAGCAGCCAGATCATGCGCGCGCTCGGCTGTAACTGAAATCCCGCCAGCGTGCTGTGTCCCACCTTGCTGCCGACGGTGGCGATCAGCTTGTGCGGCTTGAGCGTAAAGTCGGCTTGCAGAAAGCCGTTGGCAAGATAGTTGTTGTAGCTGGTGCTGGCTGTTACCGCAACCGGTCCGTTCAGGGAATCCTGCGTATATCGCACCTCCGATCCCCACACCAGGTCGACACGGCTGTTGGCACGCTGATGGTCGACGAAGTCGGCATCCAGGGTGCGGGTCCGTGCGGTGAGCGAAAGCTCATGCCGCGTACTGGTGGAGACATAGCTTTGCAGCACCGGCGTGTTCCTTAGGCCGTCGTGCCGCCAGTTGCCGGAAAGGAAGCCGCCATAAATTTGGTCGTGCTCCAGCCCCCCCGCCGGAATCGGGAGCGCGAGTCCCGGAATTACCTGCTGTTTCAAGTTGGCGCGGTAGCCATCGCCTGTAAAGATGAAGTGGTCGCGCGTGCCGCGCTGCCAGTCGATGCGGCCACCGGCGCGTGCCATCTTTTCGCCGTCGAATGCCTCGCTGCCATCATGGTTTTCCAGCGGATGGCGGTCTGTGAACGAGGCAAACGCGCGGTATTGAGCACGGTCGCCGAGTACGCCGCCTTTCTGCGCAAAAGCCGTGCTCTGCATCCTTGCGTACCCGGCGGATGTTTGGGTGCCCTGCACGCTGCGCGCGGGCAGTGTGAGGATGTTGATGACCCCGTTGACCGCGTTAGCCCCCCACACCGCCGCCCCCGGTCCGCGGATGACCTCGATGTGGTCGATGGTGTCGAGCGGCAGATCGATCTCATCCCAGTGCGCACCGGCGTAAATCTCGGAATACACGGTGCGTCCATCGATCAGCACAAGCAGCTTGTTCGCGAAGGCGCTGTTAAAACCGCGTGCGCTCACCGCCCATGTGGAGGCGTTGATCTGCGCGACCTGCAGGCCGGGAACGGTACGCAGCAGGTCCGGAATGCTGCCGGCGCTGGAGCGTGCGATGTCTTCCCGCGTGATGACGTAGACAGCGGCGGGAGTCTCGTCCAGGTCTTCATCCTTGCGGCTGGCGGAAGTGACCTTAATCTTGACCCGGGTCAATTCTTCCAGGCTGCTTTTGGAAAGCTCGTCGGCAGGTGCCTGGGCGTGCACCGCCAGGGCAAAGGCTGCGGCAAACGCCAACAGCATCGGTAAGCGGCATCGCATCAGGCAGCCTCGACGATGCCCTGCAGCATGGCGCAGTGCAACATGCGCACGGGTACGGTTTCGTGGTCGCTGCCGCTGGCGTTTACCAGCAGGCCTTCCATCTGCTCAGCCGCCACCGGCCTGGAGTAGTAGTAGCCCTGGCCGAGTTCGCAGCCCAATCGGCGAAGCTGCTGGGCGTGCGGGAACGTTTCGATCCCCTCAGCCACAACCTGCAGGTTCAGCGCTCCCGCCATTGCGA
This sequence comes from uncultured Terriglobus sp., assembly GCA_937859825.1. GTDB lineage: Bacteria > Acidobacteriota > Terriglobia > Terriglobales > Acidobacteriaceae > Terriglobus. The sequence goes on from CALMAP010000295.1 coordinate 13,251, forward strand.
GAATCGTGTGGATCATTTCGCTCGAAGACGCGGTACCGTGCATGTCCAGGGCAGAAACGAAGTGGCGGTCGATCTTGAGCGTGTCGAAGGGCAGCTCCTGCAGGTAACGCAGCGAGGAATAGCCGGAACCGAAGTCGTCCAGATCGAGCATCACGCCAAGCTTGCGAAGGGCGAGCAGGGTCTGCCGTGCCTGCGACAAATCTTCGAACAACACACCCTCGGTAATTTCAAGGTGCAGCGCTTCAGGAGGGAAGCCGGTGGACAGCAGCGTTTGCCGCACCTGTTCCACAAGGTCCTTCTGATGGAACTCGCAGGGCGACAGATTGACGGAAAGCTCAAGCGCATCACGCAGTGGGTAGTGCTCCCGCCATTCCAGCACCCGCTCGCAGGCGTTCTTCAGCACCCAGCGGCCGATCTCAAGAATGGCCCCGGTCTTCTCCGCAAGCGGGATGAAGACGGTAGGCGGGATGAAGCCGCGCTGGGGATGCTGCCATCGCGC
>CALMAP010000295.1:13759-22264 GCA_937859825.1 uncultured Terriglobus sp.
CGGTAGGCGGCAGCGTGCCGCGTTTGGGGTGGTTCCAGCGCAGCAGTGCTTCCACGCCGTAGATCGCGCCGTCCGCGAGCCGCACCTTGGGCTGGTAGACAAGGTAGAACTGGTTCTCCGCCACGGCACTGCGCAGATCATTCTCCAATTCGAGCCGCTCAGTGGCAGCCGTGCGCATTGCCTGCGTGAATGTCACAACAGAGCCGCGCCCATTAGCCTTGGCCGCGTACATCGCGACGTCCGCGTCGAACAGCAGGTCTTCCGGACAGGGGTGGTCCGCGCGCGCCACGGCAACGCCTATGCTGAATGCACAGTGAAGGTTCCGGGCATCAAGATGGACTGCCGCAAGCATGCGGTCCTGCACCTCTGCCGCAAGCGCCTCCGCATCGCGCAGGGGGCTGGCCGACTCAAGCAATAGAGCGAACTCATCCCCGCCCATACGCGCGATCATTACGCGAGCACTGTCCGCTGAGGCCTTTGCCTGCATGCTCTCCTGAGCCTGACGCAGGCGCTGTGCGACGCTGCGCAGCAGGTGGTCGCCTGCCAGATGACCGAGGCTGTCGTTGACGGTCTTGAACCCGTCGAGATCCAGATAGAGCAAGGAATAGGGCAGGTCATCCGCGCTTTCCTGCGTACGCGTCTGCGTGAACAGGTGCTCCACGCGGCTGACCATGGCAAGCCTGTTCGGCAGGCCGGTCAGCGGGTCGATCGTCTTGTCTTGCGTCACGTCACTTTGCGAACCGGCGAGACGCACCACCACACCCTCCTCCCGGATGGGAATGGCGCGCGATGCCATCCAGCGGATAGAGCCGTCCGCATGGTGCATGCGGTAATCACAGACGAGTGACGTCCGCTTGCCCTCGGTGCACTCCCGCAGTGCATGCTTCAACGCGAGCAGATCGGCCGGGAAGACGCGCGCGAGCCAGACATCTGGCGTGTTATCGACATCGTCGCTTGAAAGACCGAGCATCTCAAGCCAGCGCGGTGAGTAGTAGATGGTGTCCGCAGCCACGTTCCAGTCCCAGAGAGCGTCGCGCGATGCCCTGGCCGCCAGTTCATAGCGCTCTTCACTTTGCTGCAGCTTCAGTTGGGCTTCGCGGGCGGCAAGCTGCACACGCATGCGCGCAAGCGTTACCTGGTAATCGATTGGCTTGGTCACATAGTCGCTCGCACCCGCTTCAAGGGCCTCGGCAATTTTGTCGCTCTCGGCGACAGCGGTGACCATAATGACAGGCAGGCTGAGTGTGTTGCTGTTGGCGCGAAGCTGCGCAAGCACCTCACGCCCGCTCATTCCGGGCATCATCTGGTCGAGCAGCACAAGGTCGGGCCGGTGCTCTTGCACGGAGAGCAGCGCTTCCTGCCCATTGCGGGCCACGATCACGGCAAAACCGCTGCGGGTAAGCCTGCGCGACAGCATGTCGAGATTCAGATCTTCGTCGTCCACGACGAGGATCGTCGCGCCTTCCATCGACAAGCTCATTCCGGCTCCACTCTCCAGCCCCGCTCTCTGACCAGTCGTTCCTAAGGTCTGTGCGGAATGCCCAGTCTCTATATCGGCAGGTGTGGGACTCTCCTCAGTCCCGCGTTTCCGGCACACAACTTGCAACTAAGCTGAAGGAAGCAGCACACGCTTGCAGCGGCGGCTTTACTGTCAGGAGAGGATGAGGGATGTTGAAGCGGACCTTTGATCTGCTTGTGTCAGCGGTGCTGCTGCTGGTGCTATCCCCAGTGCTGCTGGGTGTGGCCGCAGTGGTGCGGCTCACCTCCCGTGGCGGTGCGCTCTACTGGTCAGACAGGGTGGGTCAGCACAACGCCATTTTCAGGATGCCGAAGTATCGCAGCATGCGGGTGGATGCGCCCGTGGTCGCAACACACCTGATGACCGACCCACGCGCGTGGCTCACACCGCCAGGCAGTTTTCTCCGTCGCAGCAGCCTGGACGAACTGCCGCAACTTTGGAGCATTTTACGAGGTGATCTGAGCTTTGTCGGACCACGTCCCGCGTTGTTCAATCAGCATGACTTGATTGCGCTGCGAACGGAGCACCGCGTTGCGCAGGTCAAACCAGGCCTCACTGGCTGGGCACAGGTAAACGGCCGGGATGAACTCAGCATTCCTGAAAAGGTGAAGTTCGATCGAGAGTATGTCGAGCGCCAGTCGTTCTGGTTCGACCTGCGCATCCTGTGGCTCACGGCGGTCAAGATCGTGCACCGCGAGGGCATCCAGCACTAAAACTTTGGCTTGTCTTGTTTTGACGAGGAACCACTGCTTCAGCTTTGCAGGCCAGTGCGGGTCCATGCAGGGCCGCTCGATCAGCAGATAAAACCCGGTCCCGAACAGCAGCACCGCAGGCACAAACAGCAGACACTGCAGCGTGTAAATCGCCAGAAAATCCATCCGGTCCTGAAGAATCAGGCGGCGTGAAACCTTGAAGACGATCGGAATGGCAATCATGTGCATGAGGTAAATGGAGTAGCACATGCCGCCGATCACCGCGATGGAAGGTGTCGCCATCATTCTGCGGAAGATGGGTCCGCGCATCGCGGCCAGGCAGAGAAACGCAAAAACGAACGGCATCAGCGCATGCGCGCTCTCCGTCTCGTGAGGCATACCGATCGCCAGCGCCGCGCAGGCAAGCGCCACCACGTCCCATGCAGAACGTTCTTTCCACGCTGGCATCTCGGTCACGAACAGGTCGGCGAGCAGAAGACCGCTTAGAAAGTAGCAGGCATAGCGTGCGATGCTGGCCTGCATTCGCGGATTCACGGTTGCGTACATCTGCAGCGGCAGCAGTGCAACCACCAGTCCAGCCAGTACCGTCCGTCTAACCGTCTTGTTCTGAATGCGAAACAACTGCATGAAGAAGGGTGCCAGAAGGTAAAACTGTACTTCAACCTCAAGGCTCCAGGAGACCATGTTGATCGGACTCATCTCCCCAAAGGTGAGATTGTGCGCGTAGAACAGGGTCGCCACGAGGTGCTCCAGGATATTGTGGCTGAACTCGTGCGTCCACAGCACGATCAACAGCACAAAGACAAGGACCGAAAGGATGTACGGCGGTTCAAGCCGCGTGAGCCGCCGCATGTAATAGCTGCGCAGGGTCACTGGCTTGCTTCCTGCCAGAAAATGCCGCGCAAAGGGAAGTGCCAGCACAAGTCCGCTGATCACAAAAAAGAGACGCACCCCACGGTCGCCGTTCCCGATGGCGAAGTTCAGTAGCTCGTACCGTGGCGCCACCACGATATGCATGCCCGACCGCGCAACGATCTCACCAAAAATATGGAACAGCACCACGCCAAGAATGGCGAGAAAGCGCAGCCCATCAATTTCAGGGACCCATGGCCGGCCGGTGGTGACGCGGCGCAGCCGCTGCGTCACGGCAGTTAGCATGCAGCCAGAATACCGGAGGCCTTCCGCCTGTCTGTCAGGAAGGCGCAGCTCGATCGGAAAGGCGGAAGGTTCCGCATCCGGGCGCGCTACTCTTTGAGCTCACAGCCAGCCCGGTATCGGCGGTCCTATTGTTTGCTGCCGGATAAGTTGTGCGGAATGTCCTATGCTGTCTGTGCGTTATCCTATGTTCCAGATTGAGACATGCAGTTTTGCCGTTTCGTTCTCACCCTGCAACCCGGACCACCATGACCTTCAAACGCCTCGCCTGTACCTTTCTGCTCGGCCTTAGTTCGCTTGCGGTTGCGCAACTCACTCCGGATAAAGGTACGACGACGAGCACGGGTACGCCCTCTTCGCAGGACGATTGCGGTCCGGCAGGCTGTACCGGCGGCATCTCAGGCAGCGGGGGTGCCGGTGTGCGTTCTGTAGCTCCCGTGGTCATACGGACGGAGCAGACTGCGGGGGAAGGCTCATCCGGTTCGGGTGAGGCTTCGGGCAACAACGCAACAGGCCGATCGCAGTCGTCCACCGCGCCCAACCGGGCTGCCGCGCAGGACGTTCCCGATCGCGAGTCGGACTTTCAGGTGCTTGTGACCGACACGCTCACGCACTCGCTGCCTGTGTTTGGGCGGGACCTCTTTCGCAATACCGGAGATTTCAGTGCAGGACCGAATATCTCCGCACCTGCCGATTATGTGGTCGGCCCGGGCGACGAACTGCGCATTCGCACTTCCGGGAAGGTCGACATCGACCTGCGCGCCCGGGTCGATAGCGGCGGACAGATTTTCATTCCGCAAGTCGGTGCTGTCAGTGTTGCCGGTGTGCGCGCCGATCAGTTGCACGGTGTGATCGAGCGTGCTCTTTCGCAGCAGTTCCGCGGCTTCGACCTTTCCGTTACGCTGGGGCAGATTCGCTCCATCCAGATCTTCGTGCTTGGGCAGGCGCATAAGCCGGGCGTGTACACCATCAGTTCGCTGCGCACGCTGGTGAACGCGCTGTTCGCTTCAGGTGGGCCGTCGTCCACGGGCACGCTGCGGGACATTCAGTTGAAGCGCGATGGCAAGGTGATTGCACATTTCGATATCTACAAACTTTTGTTGAGCGGCGACAAAACGGCAGACATGCACCTGCTGCCTGGCGACATTCTTTATATTCCGGAAGTCGGCCCTCAGATCGCCATTGACGGTAACGTGATGCGTCCTGCGATTTATGAGCTCCAGGGCCCCACCACGGTCGAGGGTGTACTTCAGCTTGCAGGCGGCCTGAGCCCGGTGGCCGGAACGGCCCGCATCTCAATTGACAGGATCGAGGACCATACGCGCCGTGTCGTCGGCGAACTGGCCATCAACGGTCGCGAAAAGACGGTGACGGTGCAGGCGGGCGACATTCTGCGCATCTATCCGGTTTCGTCAAAGATCGAGAACGCGGTCACGTTGCGCGGCTCCATCGGCAATCCTGGCCGTTTTCCATGGCATGCGGGCATGCGCGTCTCTGACCTCATCGTCTCCCGGCAGAGCCTGTTGACCCGCAACTACTACAACCAGCAGAACGCGCTGGACGTGAGCACGGTAGCGAATCCGTTCAGTGCCGGTACGGCTGCACCCGCCGTAACGGGAACAGGAACGACGACCGGTTCGGTGTCCACTTCGCAGGCGGCGGCGGCAGCGACAGCATCCACGATCACCACATCCACCACGCCGCAAGAAGCAGACCTGGCCAGCCACGACACTGAGATTAACTGGAATTACGCCGTGATCGAGCGGCTGGGCCCAACCGATCTAACTACGCACCTGGTGCCATTCGCGCTGGGCGAGGCCATCGATAATCCGTCTTCGGCTGAAAACAAGACCTTGGAACCGGGCGACGTGGTGGTGGTGTACGCACGCAAAGACCTGAACCTGCCTTCCGAACTGCGAGCGCGTTTCGTTCGTATCGACGGCGAAGTGAAAGCACCCGGTGTTTACCGCATTGAAGGGAACGAGGATCTGCGTGAACTGGTGCGCCGCGCGGGTGGCCTCTCCCCGCACTCGTACCTCTACGCAGCGCAACTTACGCGCACCAGTGTGCGCATCGCGGAAGAGGCGAAGCTGCGCAGCTTTGTGCAGCGCGAGACGCTCGCGGCGCTCTCACCGGTGAACAACACGGCCCGCCTGACCTCGGTCACAGGGGGCGCGTCTGCTTCGTCCGACATGACGCTGAAGCAGGCCTACATCGCCGCGCTTGCCGGTGTCCAGCCGACGGGCCGCGTGGTTCTGCAAATGAAGCCGGAGGCGAATACCGTGGAGGACGTGCCTGCCTTTGCCCTTCAGGATGGCGACCACTTCTTTGTGCCGCCCTTACCCAACACGGTAGACGTGATGGGCAGCGTGTTCAATCAGGGTGCACTGCGGTTTATCGACGGCGGACGCACCAAGGATTATCTAGGCGCCGCGGGCGGTTCCACTCGCGAAGGCGATAAGTCGCACGAGTTCATCATCCGGGCAGACGGAACGCTGGTGAGCCGCGAGCGTGTTCACGGCTTCTCCGGCCTGCACATCTATCCCGGCGACACGGTGGTCGTGCCCGGCCGCTACAAGACCCCCTTCAGCGCGGCGGAATTTATTGCGCTGACTCAAAACCTGAGCACCTTTGCCCTGAGCGCGGTCGCCATCGCGTTGATCCGGTAGCGCCATGGGCGAGCAAATGACCACAGGCATGGCCGAAGAGCAGATCGCACGAGAGCAGAACCTGACCACCGCACGCCTGGTGACTGCGATTGCGCGGCAGAAGGGCCGAATTGTGCTGACTGGCCTGATCTTCGCCGTGCTGGCGTTCGGTGTGTCGCGTTCGATCAAGCCGTATTTCACCGCAAGCACTGAGGTGATTCCGCCGCAGTTGAAGACCACGTCGGCGGCATCGCTGCTGGGACAGCTTGCGGGCGGCGACACGGGTGGCGGTTTAGCCAGCATCGGTTCCGCGCTGCAGGCTAAGTCGCAGACCGACACCTTCACAGTTTTGCTCATGGCTTGGCCGGTGCAGGACGAGATGGTGAAGCGCTTCGACCTGAGAAAGGTCTACCACGCCAGATCTGCTTCTGCCGCGCGTGCCATGCTGGGCGGCGCCACGAAGCTGCTGCCGGACCGCGGGTTTATATACATTCAGGTCACCGATACCGATCCGAAGCGTGCGGCGATGCTGGCGAACGGCTATGTCGACGCGGTGCGCACCTTTATGAAAGGCCTCGCCCTTTCTGATGCATCACAGCGCCGCGTCTTCTATGAAGAGCAGCTCGCACAGGTAAAAGAGGGCCTCTCCCAGGCCGAATCGAACTTCAAGCAGATGCAGCAGAGCAGTCGCATGCTCAGCCTTGACTCGCAGGCGCGCACCGCTCTACAAAGCGCGGCGGAGCTTCGGTCGAACATCACCGCTCGCGAGGTGGAACTGCAGCGTCTGCGTTCGTACCTGACGGAATCAAACTCCCAGGTTCAAATTGCCGAGTCGGAACTTTCAGCCCTGCGCGGCAAACTGGCACAGGCGGAAGCCAGCGGACAAGGTGGCTTCAGCGGCGGTGGTGGCCTCAGCAATGTGCCCGCCTCTGAGCTGAACTTCATCCGCGCGAACCGCGAGTTGAAGTACCAGGAAGCGCTCTATGACCTGATGGTGAAGCAGTACGAAGGCTCCCGCATCGATGAGGCCCGAGACGCTCCCGCCGTCCAGGTGATCGAACCTGCCCTCGTGCCGGAGGGCAAAGCCGGCCCACACCGTTCCATGTGGGCAAGCGGTGGCTTCGCTCTGGGGCTTGCACTCGGGCTGGTGTGGACAGTTTTTCGTTTCTGGCGCTCATTGCTCACGCCCGAAGGCAGCACGCAGTGGCTGGAACTGCGCCGCGCGTTGTTCCACTTTTAGCCTCGGCTGGACCGGCCAAGCAGCAGCAAAAACAGATCATGCCAGTTCTTTACGTAGGGCTGCGCAATTGGTGCCGCTGTCGCCGAACCTACGATCGGGCTGCCTTTGCAAAGGTGCCACATCGCCTCGAACCAGTCCGCCGGTCGCGGTGCATTTAGAAAAGTCACGGCACCGTAGTCTCCCACCGTTTCGGGCGCATAAGGAAGGTCGGCAGCGAGGATTGGTTTTCCGGTTGCCTTGAACTCGGTGAGCGGCATGCCCCAGGTCTCAAGGCGAGATGGAAAGACCATGGCGTCAACCTCTGTGTACTGTGCCATGACTGCGTCACGCGATAGCGCACCCAGCCACTCGACTCCGCGCATCGATCCGTATGTTTCCCGCAGTTGCCGCGCATAGCGGTTCTCGGTGCCATCCATCGTCAGGCGCAGTACAAATTCAGGCGCCTGGTCACCTTCGAGTAGAAGGCGTGTGGCTTCCAGCAGGACCTCGACATTTTTGAAAGAACGCGGAAACGCAGGATAGAAGAAGCGGAAAGGTTCGCCAGCCCCGCGTTCCTGCTGCTGCGTGCCTGGCCGATACTCTACGGACGGATGCGCAACAATGATCTGTTTCGGTTTGTAACGCTGTTGGAATGCCTGTCGTATCCAGTCCTGCTGGACTACGACGTAGTCATTCTTTTGCATACCGATGCCGTAGAGATAGCGGTAGAGCAGGGCAAACATGGTGAACTTGTAGCTCAGCAGCGCCTCTCGCAGGCCCATGCGATAAAAGGGCGCGGGATTGTGGCAGTAAACGGCTTGCACCTCTGCGGTCACTCGCGGGGTAATGTCGTGCATTGCAAGCCATAGACGCGGCTGTATCTGCTCACTTATCGACTTACACTGGAAATACTCAAAAGATAACCGCCGCACCCAGGAACTCTTAACATCCGGGTACTCGTGATAGACGACACTCTTCGTGTGGAAGAGTTCCTGCCGGTGCACCAGCGCATGGACTTCGTACTCAGGAAAGCCGCCGGCTAACGCGTCAAGCGCGTCCTGCATGATGGCAAGCGGTCCAGCCTCGACAAAGTTCACACCTGAGAGAACAATCCGCGGCTTCAGACCTTCTGCCATTGTCCCCTCTCAGGGTCATACCGTTTGATGACACGGGCCGGGTTGCCAGCCGCGATGCAGTATGGCGGCACGTCCCGGTTTACAAGGGCGAGCGCGCCGATCACCGCTCCCCGGC
>CALMAP010000296.1 GCA_937859825.1 uncultured Terriglobus sp.
ATATCCCACATAACGCCATGACGGTAGTCAGCGGCGTTTCCGGATCCGGTAAGAGTTCGCTTGCGTTTGATACTGTCTACGCCGAAGGTCAGCGCCGCTATGTGGAGTCGCTTTCGGCATATGCGCGCCAGTTTCTTGAGCGTATCGAAAAGCCCGACGTGGACTTCATGGACGGCCTCGCACCGGCCATCGCCATCAAACAGAAAAACCAGACGAGAAATCCCCGTTCCACCGTAGCAACAGCCACCGAGATCTACGACTACATGCGCCTGTTGTATGCCCGCTGTGGAACAGTCACTTGCCTGCACTGCGGCGGCACGGTAAAGCGCGACACGGTCGACGAGATCGCCGCAACGTTGCTTACGATGGAGGAGGGCACGCGCATGCTGGCTCTGTTCCCAATTGTGCCTCGCGAGGTCACGCTTGAGCCGATGCAGGAGTTTCTGCCGCCTTCGTCTGACGCTCCTGCTCCGCCGGTGAAGCTTAAGAAAACGGCAGCAAAGAAGCCACAGATCCAGACAGAGCTGAAGGTAGCCGACCTTTCCGAACCATTGAAGGCGAGGCTCACTGAATTGCGCCAGCGCGGCTATAATCGCCTGTACCAGGCTGGGAACATCGTCGAGTTCTCTACGCCGGAGTCGCTGCTGGAGCTCGACTTCGCACGGCCTATCTATGTTCTTGCCGACCGTATCAGCACGGGCGCAGACGTACGCAGCCGTATCGTGGACGCGATTGAGACGGGCTATCGCGAGGCCAACGAGATTCTCTTTCGCACTGCTCCGCGCGATGAATCGGACCCCGCGCAACTGCGCTTCTCGTCAGCATTCGAATGCGAGTCGTGTCACCGCGCCTACCGTGAACCTGAACCGAGGTTGTTCTCTTTCAACAATCCGTTTGGTGCATGCCCACGCTGCCAAGGCTTCGGCAACACCATCGATTTCGACCCCGCACTCATCATTCCGGACGAATCTCTCTCGCTGGAGGCAGGCGCAATCAGCCCGTGGAATACAGCAAAGTACCGCCCCCATCACGGCGAGTTGAAGCGCTTCGCACAGGCGAATGGCATCCCGCTCAGAACGCCCTGGTACGACCTGACACCGGCACAGCAGTCGCTGGTGTGGGAAGGAACAGGCAGTTTCCGCGGGATTCGCGGCTTCTTCTCCGATCTGGACACGAAGAAATACAAGCTGCATGTGCGTGTCTTTCTTTCCAAATACCGCGGTTACGCGCCGTGTCCCGACTGCCGTGGACAGCGCCTGCGCGCAGAAGCGCGTGCAGTGCTTCTGCAGGAAAAGAACATCTGTGAAGCGTCGTCCCTTACGATCTCGGCTGCGCGTGAGTTCTTCGATTCCCTGACACTCTCCCCGTCGCAGATGGAGATTGCAGGCAAGATTCTTGAGGAAGTGCGCCAGCGTATCGGCTTTCTGGAACAGGTCGGCCTGGAGTACCTGACGCTGGATCGTCTCAGTTCCACGTTGAGCGGCGGCGAATCGCAGCGCATTCAACTGGCAAGTTCGCTTGGCTCGCGACTCGTAGGTGCGCTTTATGTATTGGATGAGCCTTCGATCGGCCTGCACTCCCGGGATACGGCAAAGCTGGTGCGCATCATGCACGATCTTCGCGACTTGGGAAACACAATCCTGGTAGTCGAACACGACCCGGACGTGATTCTCGCAGCCGATCACCTGATCGACCTCGGTCCGGGAGCAGGCGAACTGGGCGGCGAATTGCTCGCAAGCGGCACGGTACGCGAGGTGATGGACGACCCGAACTCCATCACCGGCAAGTACCTTTCAGGCCGCAGCATCATCCCTATTCCCAAAGAGCGCCGTGAGCCCGGCCGGGAGATATTGAAGCTGCGCGGCGCTCGTATCCACAATCTGCGCGGTGTCGATCTGGACATTCCACTAGGCATGCTGTGCTGCGTCACAGGCGTGAGCGGGTCGGGCAAGTCCACCATCGTGCACCAGGTGCTCTACCGTGGGCTGCAGCTTGCTCTCGGTATGGACGGTGCCACCACCGATGCAGCGAAGCTTTACCGCGAGTTATCTGGCACGCAGAACCTGCGCGAGGTGGTGATGGTCGACCAGTCGCCCATCGGCCGCACACCGCGGTCCAATCCCGTCACGTATTTGAAGGCCTTCGATGCGATCCGCGAACTCTTCGCTGCGCAACCCGACGCTCGCCGCAAAAACCTCACCGCAGGTTCCTTCAGCTTCAATGTGCCCGGTGGCCGATGCGACGTTTGCGAAGGCGATGGCACCGTGACCGTCGAAATGCAGTTTCTTGCGGACGTGGAGCTACCCTGCGAGGAATGCAATGGCACGCGCTACAAGACGTCGATCCTTGACGTGAAGTACAAGAATCGCAACATCTACGACGTTTTGAACATGACCGTGAAAGACGCTCTGCATTACTTTGCAGGCCATCCGAAGATTGTGGACAGGCTGCAGGTGTTGGATGAGGTAGGTCTTGGCTATGTGAGGCTTGGTCAGTCTGCAACCACGCTCAGCGGTGGTGAGGCACAGCGCGTCAAGCTCGCAGCGCACCTGGCCAACATTCGCAGCATTGGGAGCGGCAAGGCAGACACGAAGAAGGTTGCGAGTCGTGTTCTCTACATTCTTGACGAGCCGACAACCGGCTTGCATTTCGACGATGTGAACAAGCTGCTGCAGGCATTCCGCAAGCTGATCGAAGGCGGTGGCTCGCTCCTGGTAATCGAGCACAATATGGACGTAATCAAGAGCGCGGACTGGGTGATCGACATGGGCCCTGAGGGTGGCTCCGCCGGTGGTCGCGTGGTCGCCGCAGGCACACCCGAAGAAATTGCGGCGGTGCCGGAGAGCTACACGGGCCAGTGGCTGCGGCCAGTGTTGGAGGCGGGCAGGAAGGCCGCGGCATGAGGCAGCTTTCCATTAGGCTGGGGCTGGCATCGCTGGTCTTCACCATGGGCTTCTCAAAGACACAAGCGCAGTGGCAGCTGCCGCCCGGCACAAGCTCGTCGGTCGAGGACAGCACGGCGCCCCAGAATGCCGACAAGAATCTCGACGGTCTGGTCGCTGCGGAAAAGCGGATGCAAGCGCAGGACTGGCAAGGTGCGGTAACAGCGCTGAAGCCCCTATGTGCGGCATCGCCACGCAATGCGCATGCGCTGTACGACCTTGGTTTTGCCTACGAAGCTCTGCACGATGAAGCCGCCGCGAAGCAGGCGTATGAGCATGCCATTGCCGCTGATCCGAATGCCGTTCTGCCGTTGACTTCACTGGGTCTGCTGCGCGCAAGGGAGGGTGATGCGCCTGGCAGCACAAAACTTTTGCGGCAGGCGGTAGCCCTGCCCTCGGGCGCAGACAATCGCGAAGCGCAGGCACAGGCGTATCGCGCATTGGCGCGACTCGCCCTTGAGAGCGCACCAGACCGGTCGCGCGAAGAGCTGCTGGCTGCAATCAGGCTCAGTGCCGAGACTGCGGACGACGTGCTGCTTGGTGCCGAGATCGCAGACGCACTGCACGACACTTCTGCCGCAGACCAGGCATATCGGCGTGCCCTGACCGTAAATCCGGAATCCACCGAAGCGGCCACGCACTACGCGAGGCTGCTGATTCAGCAGGAGAAATACGGCGAAGCGAATATGTTGCTGGACAGTGCGCTTGCAAAGGATCCGGACAGTAGCATCCTCCTGACAGAAAAAGCCGGCCTGCTAGTCCACGAGAAGAAGGTTGTCGAGGCGCTGCCCCTTTTGCAACGCTTGCACAAACAGGAACCTGGCAATGCTGCGCTGACTCGGCTGTTGGCTCGTGCCTTTGTTGCAGTCGGTAAATCGGCGGATGCGGACGTGCTCTTTCAGCAACTGCACGCAGCAAATCCCTCGGATGGTGAAATTACAGCGGAGTGGGCCGACAGCTTCATTCGGCAGAAGCGAAACCGCGAGGCAGAGGCGCTGCTTGGGCCGGCACTGAACGGGCATTTTTCCAGCGGCCAGGCTCGCAGCCACGCCGCGGAAGAACTGGCTTTTGCGGCATCGGCGGAGCACGATCCAGAGACGGTGCTTCGTGCCATCACAATCCGGAATGAAAATTTGCCCATGGATGCGCCAAGCGCTTTCCTTTTGGCCACTGCGCATGATACGTTGCATCACACCAGCCAAGCTGCTGGATATTATCGTCAGTTCCTGGAACTGGCGCAGAAGAAGTACCCCGACGAGGAGTGGCAGGCGCAACAGCGGCTGCAGATTCTGAATCGCGCAAAGTAGGCCGCCCAACGTGGAGGTGTGCTATGCATCTTGAATTTCGGTTGAGGTCATTGGTCCGGTTGCACGCGATCCGGACCAATGCAGCAAAAAGTGTGTGCGCCGTGTTCTTCTGCGGCGTCATGTGTGGCGCAGCTCCCGCCCTTGCGTCCGCTCCCCTGGAACTCGTGGATGTCCGTGTGCTCTCAGATCTGGAGCAACGTGCGTCTACAGCGAACGTACGCGAGCAGGCGTTGCTCTATGCGGAACTGGCGGACAAGATGACCGTTCTTGCGGGCCAGCAACTTGCGGACGGACAAATTGACGATGCCGAGAAGACCCTCGCCAGAATTGAGGCATGCACGTCCCGGATGGAGAATGGTCTGCAGCAAAGTAAGAGTCTGAAGAAGACGGAACTGTTGTTGCACATGACCAATCGCAGGCTGAGTGACATGGTGCGCGCGGCTTCTTCCGACGTAAAGCCGCATGTCCAGGACGTGCTGAAGCACCTGAACACGGCGCAAACCTCGTTGCTGTCGCTGATCTTTGCGAAGTAGGGCCG
>CALMAP010000297.1:0-1057 GCA_937859825.1 uncultured Terriglobus sp.
GGAGGTCGAACGCGACTTCGCCGCAATTGCCGTGGCGAAGACAACCGTCATCCGCCAGCAACTGCTTACGGTACTCCTCACACGCGCAACGGCAATCGAGGCGAAGTACCTCGTCAAGCTGATGCTGGGAGACATGCGCATCGGCGTGAAGCAGGCGCTGATCGAGGAGGCGGTCGCCGTGGCGACCGGACAGGACCTTACCGCGGTGCGCAATGCCGTCATGCTCGAGGCTGACCTTTCCGATGCCGTTGTAATGGCCTTCGACGCTCGCCTTGCCGAGGCGCGGATGCGGCTCTTTCACCCGCTGGGCTTCATGCTGGCTTCGCCGGTAGACACGCCCGAGGAGGCGGTGAAGCGATTCGCCGCAACGCCCAAAGTCGCGGCGGAAGCGGCGGTCACGGAAGACGCGGAGGCAAAGGTCGAAGCTGAGGCGGCCGCCTCCGGTGACAAATCAGAACAGGAGCAGGTCGAGCTCGACGCCCTGCACATCGAAGCACAGATCGAAGACAAATACGACGGCATGCGCGTGCAGTTGCACTGCGGCGACAGTTCACAGCCCGGCCGCGTGGCGCTCTACTCCCGCAATCGGGAAGACGTGACGGTAAGTTATCCCGAGATTGCCGAGGCGTTTGCGCATGTGGATGCCACGGTGCTGCAAACCCATGTCCCCGAGGGACATGGGGCACAGTCTCCGGGTAGTAGCGCCGGGGTAATTCTTGATGGGGAGGTGCTGGCGTGGGACGTGCGCGAGCAGCGCGCAATGCCCTTTGCCGTGCTCAGTCCGCGCATCGGCCGCAAGCGCGTCACGAACGAGGTCCGCAGCGGCACGCCGGTCGTATTTATGGCATTCGACCTGCTGTTTGCGGACGGTTCGCTGCTGCTCGATCTGCCCTTGCGCGAACGCCGCGCCCGGCTCGAAAGCCTTGGGGTGCAAGTCCAGCCAGTCACGCTATCGCCGCTGGTTGCCGCGGCCCCTCTGCCGAGCGGCGGCCTGTTTGCCGCGAGCGAAGAACAGCAACCTAAGGGCGAGCAGCGCCTGCTCATCTCGCCGGTGAAT
>CALMAP010000297.1:1067-8173 GCA_937859825.1 uncultured Terriglobus sp.
AATCTCGCCACTTCGGCAGACGACCTGGATCGCGCCTATGTTGCGGCGCGCGACCGCGGCAATGAAGGCGTGATGATCAAGGCGTCGGGATCGCTCTACCAGCCGGGCCGCCGGGGCCTGAGCTGGCTGAAGCTGAAGCGCACGCTCGACACGCTCGACGTCGTCATCACCGGCGCTGAGTACGGCAACGGACGTAAATCGCAGTTCCTGTCGGACTACACCTTCGCCGTGCGCGACGAACACGGCAACCTGCAGAATGTGGGCAAGGCCTACAGCGGCGTAACCGACGCCGAGATCGCCGAACTGACCGAATGGATCAAGGCCCATACGCTTGAGGACTTCGGCCACTTTCGCTCCGTGGAACCGCAAATCCTTCTGGAAGTCGCCTTCAACAACATCATGCGCAGCGACCGCCACAGCAGCGGCTTCGCCCTGCGCTTCCCGCGCATCGTGCAGATCCGGCGCGACAAGCCGCTGGAGGAAATCGATACCGTGGCGCGCGTGGAGGAGATTTACCAGTCACAGCCGGACAAGCCGGTAGAGGGCAAAGCCTCCTGACCTTAGGCGATTCCGGCGTCCCTTCGGGCATGCAGTACACTCCCTCCACAAGGCATGTGGCGGGCATCACTCCAATCAGGTTCGACGTGCTTGAGACGCATGGGGATCACGGCAGCCCTTGTCGCCTTACTGATCGGTTTAGGCCTCGGCATGCACGTGTGGAAGGCTCGAAAGGCCGTACAGCTACTGCTTGTCCATCCTGTTCCGGCGATGCCGGCAGATGGCCGCTTTCACCGTGCCGGTTCCCTTGCTCTTTCCAATGGAGCCACATTGCAAGCCGGCTCGGTTGCGGCAAGCGGCCTGCCGGCTCATGTTTCCACAAACGAGCGCGGTCCCACAGAACTCGAGGTGCAGTCTCCGGTTCTCGCCGGGGAGCGCGTCGTCCGGCTCGCCTACGGCAGGAGCATCGCGACACTCAAGATTTACTTCGCCCCTGACACAACCGATGGGGTGGGTGACGGCACCCCGGACTTTCTGCGGCTCCACACCGCCGAGGACCGCAACGCATTTCGCAGGTGGTTCACCGCGCTGGCCGAAGCCGCCGCCGATCTTCCGGCCGGTAAGTTGCCTGGCGAGGTCAACGACTGCGCCGCGCTGCTTCGCTGGTGTTATCGCAATGCCCTGCACGCGCATGACGATAGCTGGCTCAACGCGGCACCCCCGGATCTGGAACTCTCGCAGCCTTCGGTACGGCAGTATGCCTACCCATTCACACCTTTGGGGCCGGCGCTTTTCCGTGTGAGAGAGGGTGCCTTCTCCGTGGCCGATGAAAACAACAGCGCTTTTGCGCAGTTTGCCGACGCGCGCACGCTTTGGCGGCGGAACACATTTTTTCTCAGCCGCGACATGCGGCAGGCACAGCCGGGTGATTTACTGTTCTTCCGCCAACTCGAGCAGAATTCGCCCTACCACTCCATGATCGTGACAGGCGCCGCGCCGCGGCAATCCGTGATTTATCACACAGGGCCGATCGGGCGCGGTCCGGGCCAGATGCGGCGCGTTCTCCTTGCAGACCTGCTAACGCATCCCGACCCACGCTGGCGCCCAGCTCCAGGCAACAGCAACTTTCTTGGCATGTATCGTTGGAACATTCTTCAAGAGGACCCTCGATGAGATCGCGTGTCGTCTCGCTGCTTGCCCTGCTGCTTCTAGCTGTCATCACGCTGCATGCGCAGGACACCTCCGTATCGTTCAACCTGAGTACGAGCAAGACCTTCGCGCCCGGCGAGCCGCCGACGATCCATCTCTACACGCATAACGTGGACGCGCTGGAATTCCGCGTCTACCGCGTGAACGATCCGGTCAAGTTCATTGAAAACCTGCGTGAGTTGCACTCGTTCGGTCCGGAAGCGAGCTTGCTGGGCCCGGAGCACATTGACGAAAAAACGTGGCTGGAGCGCTTTCATGACTGGAAGTCCGAATTATGGAGCAGCATTCGTTCATTCTTCCGCTTCCAGTTCTCACACGATGCACGGCGTTCCCTGCGTCGGCAACAGGCAAAGCTGAACCGTAAAAGCCGCATCGTCTCCGCGGCGGAGTTCGCGCAGATTCCTGTGCTGAATCCGGCACAACTGGTGGCGCGCTGGCGCATGCAGGTGCCTTCGACCTACATCTCCGACGCGAACGACCTTCCGGTACAGAAGCTGGATTCCGGGCTGTACCTGCTTGAGGCGACGGACGGCCGCTACAAAGCGTACACGCTGCTGATGGTCACGAACATGGCGCTGATCACACGCACCACAGCCAGCGGCATTACGGCATATGTGGTGGACCGGGCAACGGGCGCAGCGATTGCAGGCGCGAAAGTCGACGCGGGTTACGGCCAGACCTCCTTCGCCTCTGCAACGACAGACGCGAACGGGACGGCGGACCTGCCTGTTCCCGTCAAGAAGGAGCAGAACGACAACCTCTGGATTGTCGCTGCAAAGAACAAGCAGGTGGCGGTATCCACGCCGGGTGGATGGATGCTGACCTACACCGAGCGGAACGACATGGTGGGCTACGCCTTCACGGAGCGGCCCGTGTATCGGCCGACGCACACGGTGCACTGGAAGGCGATCCTGCGCGAGAAGAGCGGCAACTCGCTCGCAATCCCCGCGGCCACACAGGCGCATGTCACCATCCTGGATGGCACCGACAAGGCTGTCTTCGAGAAGGACATGCCGATCGCGAACGGCAATGTTTCCGGCGACTATGACCTTCCGAAGGACGCCGCGCTGGGCTACTACACGCTGCGCGTGGGTGGCGGTTCTCGGAACGTCTTCGTTACCGCAGGCTTTCACGTGGAGGAATACCGCAAGCCGGAGTACCGCGTGCAGGTGGCCGCGCAGCAGAAGCGCGTACTGCAGGGTGCGACCGTGCCGGTCAACATCGACTCGCGTTACTTCTTCGGCGAACCGGTCGCCGGCGGCAAGGTCAAGTACCGCATCTATCACAGCCGGCATTCCTGGTGGGGCGAGTCCGACGAGGACGATTCGTCCACGGCAGAGGGTGGCGACGATACCGGCGACAGCTACAACGGCGACGAAGAGGCCGAGAAGACCGGCGTGCTGGACAGGAACGGCCTTCTGACTCTGCAGGTGCCCACGCGCGCCGAGGGCAAGTCGCATGCCGACCTGGATTATGTCGTGGAGGCGGGCGTGACCGACGCCGCCAACCGCGAGATTACCGGCCGCGGTCGTTTTCTGGCGACCTACGGCACCTTCCGCATCCATGTGGAGCCGGTCAGCTATGCGGTACGGCCGAACGAGACGGCGAAGGTACGCCTTACCGCGGTGGACTATGACAACAAGCCGGTAAGCACGCGCGTGCAGCTGCAGTTACGCTTTACGCATTATGAGAACGGCCGTTCCGTCAGCATTGACGGTCCCGCAACCGACGTGACCACGGATGCTGCCGGTCATGCCATGGGTGAGATCGCCGTTGGGAACCCAAAGTACAGCTCTGCCGAAATCATCGGCACGGCAACCGCGGTCCAACCCGGTACGCGCGACCCGGTGGATACCTGTTCCCTGTATATCCTGGGCGCAGGCGAGCAGTCGTGGGACATCGGCGGCGGCACGGCACAAATCATCACAGACAAGAAGAGCTATGCTCCCGGCGATACCGCCCATATCAGCATCGTCTCCGAGGTGGAGGGCTACCACGCTCTCGTCATCACGGAAGGTGCGTCCGTGCTGAAACGCGAGGTGATGCACACAGACGGCAGGACACTCGCGTTCGACCTGCCTATTACCGTCGAAGCGCAGCCCAACATCACCGTCTCGGCGATGTTTCTAAAGAACAACATGCTCTACCAAGCCACGAAACGCATCCAGGTACCGCCAGCGCAACAGCAACTGCAGGTTGAGGTCACGCCCACGAAGGACGTCTTCCAACCAGAGCAGAGCGCGACGTACGACCTGACGACGAGGGACTACGCAGGCAAACCTGTCAGCGCCGATGTGAGCTTCGGCGTGGTGGACGAGGCCATCTATTCGCTGTATCCCGACAGCAGCGGCGACATGGTGAAAAGCCTGTAT
Source organism: uncultured Terriglobus sp. (assembly GCA_937859825.1). GTDB lineage: Bacteria > Acidobacteriota > Terriglobia > Terriglobales > Acidobacteriaceae > Terriglobus. The sequence continues at coordinate 5,147 of CALMAP010000297.1, forward strand.
CCGCAACGTTATAGCAACGCCGAGGTCACTTCGTCACTGGAGTACTACTTCAGCGGCGAGGCGGGTTCGAAGTCACCCATGCTTGCGATGCGGAACCGGCGCTTCCATCCGCAACTGGCGCAGGTGAAGCCCGGGAACGAAGCCGCGCCGAAAGTCCGCAAAGCATTTCCGGACACGGCCTACTGGGCCCCCGACGTGCACACGGATGGCAGCGGCCACGCACGTGTAACGCTCACCTTCCCGGACTCGCTCACCACGTGGCGCACCACGGTACACGCAATCACCGGGGATTCCAAAGCAGGGTCGGCCTCGAACAAAGTATTGGTCCGCAAGGATGTGTTGGTGCGCATGGGCACTCCGCGCTTCCTTCTGAAAGGTGACGAGATCACGCTGCCGCTCATCGTGGATAACTACCTGGACTCGGCGAAAACAGCAAAGGTATCGCTGAAGGTCACAGGCCTTGATGTCCTACACGCGCCTGAGACCAGCGTGACGGTTCCAAGCAAAGGCGAGGCCACGGTGCTGTGGCGGCTGCGTGCATCACAGGTTGGCACAGCGAAGCTGATAGGCTCAGCAATCACCGATACGGAGTCAGACGCGCTGGAGATCAGCTTTCCCGTCGAGCCCGCGGGAGTGGCCAAGTCGCTTGCCTCCAGCGGTGTCATCGTGCAGACGGCAACCCAGGCCAGTACAAACGTCGACTTTCCCGCCGGTACAGCCCCCGCGGCGCACTCGATGCGCATCGAGGTCAGCCCGTCCATCGCGGGGTCGCTGTTCTCGGCGCTCGACTATCTCACCAGCTTCCCCTATGGCTGCACGGAACAGACAATGTCCAGCTTTCTGCCGAACCTTGTCGTCTCTGAAACCCTGCAGAAGCTGAAGCCCGGCACGCACGTCGATGAGACAGACCTGCGCGCAAAGATGGTGGCAGGGCTTGATCGTCTGAAGGACTACCAGCACGACGATGGCGGCTGGGGATGGTGGAAGGAAGACAACAGCCGCGTCTACATGACGGCTTACGTGGTAAGCGGCCTTGGCCAGGCGGAACAGTATGTGCCCTTCAGCTCCCAGCAGAAACAGATGGTCCAGCGCGGCGCGGGGTACCTGCGCGATCAACTGAAGCAGCACCCCAAAATGCGTCCGGAGCTTCGCGCGGCAGTGGTTTACGCTCTCGCTTACGCGGGTGACAAGAACCTGAAAGAGGTACTGGATGCGCAATGGGAACGCCGCAGGGACCTGCAACCGGAGGCGCTGGCCATGACCGGTCTTGCCATGCTGCAGGTGGGGGACGCCCGCGTCTCCGGGATCGCGGACCTGCTGCGCAAGCTGGCGGTGCGCAAGGGCGAGCTCGTCTCGTGGACCGGCTCGTATGTGCCTCTGCTGGACGCGGAATACAACAACGACTCCGAGGCGACGGCCTATGCGGTACGCCTGCTGGCAAAGGTGGACGCGAACGATGCCCTGCTTCCCGGCGCGGCACAGTGGCTGATGCTGGCCCGCAACAATGGCGGCTGGTGGGAGAGCACGGAGCAGACGGCGATGGTGCTCTTCGGTCTCGTCGATTACCTTGCGGCGTCGCATGAACTCGACGCAAACTTCAGCGTCGGCGTCCTGGTCAACGGCCGGTCTGTCGGTCAGCGCAGCTTCACGGCAGACGATGCTAGAAATGGCGCTTCACTGAAGATGGACCTGGGCAGCACGCAGCTTGCACCGGGCGGCAACAGCATCCAGATCGTCCGCAGCGGCGGCACCGGAAGCAGCGGTGGGCGTGTGTACTGGTCGGCGCGCGGACGCTATTTCTCCACCGCGAAAAAGGACTACCAGGCCGGCACAGTATCGCTGAACCTGACTCGCGACTACTTTAAGCTGCAGGCCACGCAGAAAGACAACAGGACCGTGTACAGCCTTGCGCCGCTCTCAGGCGATGCGCAGGTGGGCGACGTGCTCGCGGTGCACGAAGCCATCAACGGCTCGCCCATGCGTTATCTGCTGCTGGAAGATCCCATTCCCGCGGGTGCGGAGTTCATCACGAACGAGGGCAGCTATGAGATCGACAAGCGGCCCGGCGGATGGACCGACTGGTTCACCCGGCGCGAATTCCACGATGACCGCGCCACCTTCTTTGCCAGCGACTTCGGCGGCCGACAGGAGGTCTTCTACCTGATCCGCATCGTCAATCCCGGCAGCTTCAACATCAGTCCGGCGCATGTCGAGCCGATGTATCAGCCGGGTGTCAGTGCTTCCAGCGATGCGTTACACCTGAACGTTCCCGCACCCACACCCGTCTCAGGAGGTACGCAGTGAGTGCATCGCGGTCTCTCCTTCGTAGCCTCGCATCTGCGGCACTGCAACAGATCGCGCTTGCGGCCGTGCTCTCGTTGCTGCTCTTTGCTTGGCTGCATGTTCCGGATGCAAACGCCTTTGAGGTGCTGTTGAGCTTAGTTCTCGCGTTGCTGATCGCAAGTGCCGCAGGTACAGGCGAAAGCGTGATTGCATTGCGGATGACGGGCCGTAGCGTGACCGCGCGACGGCTTGCCATTGGAGCGGTTGCGGTGATCGTGGCTGCACTGCTTTGGTACGGCGTTTCGCTCGGCGTCGACAAACTCAGCCTGAACGACGGCCTGCGCGCCGGTTATCTGAACTCGCGCTTTCCGGCGGGTCTGCGCAGGGCCTTTCCCTACGAACACATCGTGCGTGGCTTCCGCCTGCGTTGGAGCGCCCTGCGCTGGGTGGCCGCAGGCCGGCTGGCAGCGGCTGCGTTTGCCTAATAACTGACTGTGTAACGTCAGCTAATAACTTATTACTCCCAACTTCCGCCGCCGATGCTAGCGCTGAACCTGGTGCTTTCCGCCCACCAAAACCAAGTAGATGCGCTGGCCGTGCAGTACCACGCGGCGGCCACTAACGGTGAGTGGGCATTTCGCAACGAGGTGGGCCGCGGGGTGCTGCGGCACTACCCCCTGCCCCTGGACCTGGCTGTGTACACCTACGAGTACGAGCTTGGCCAGCCGCTGACCTTCGATACCG
>CALMAP010000298.1:0-2197 GCA_937859825.1 uncultured Terriglobus sp.
GCAGCAGCGGGGCTGCCGACGCGCTTTCTGCAGGACAATCACTCTCGTTCCATCCGTGGAGTGCTGCGCGGCATTCATTACCAGCTTCATCAACCCCAGGGAAAGCTGGTGCGTGTCCTTGTGGGCGAGGTCTTCGATATAGCCGTCGATCTGCGGCGCAGTTCATCGACATTCGGAAAGTGGGTCGGCGAGTTCCTAAGCGAGAGCAACCATCGCATGCTGTGGATACCTCCTGGCTTCGGACACGCATTTCTTGTCATGTCCGATGTTGCAGAATTCGCTTATAAAGCTTCAGAGTTCTACGCACCGGAGCATGAGCGCACAATCGTCTGGAACGATACAAAAATCGGTATTGAATGGCCGCTGCACCTTGTGCCAGTGGATGCCCCTGTTCTTTCCGGAAAAGATGCAGCGGGAGCAACTCTGCAGAATGCTGAAGTTTACGCCTGACAAACCTCTGAATCAACAATGCCCTTCCTGCTCAGGAAGGGCGTTGTCTTTCTCGTGCATTTGTGTACTTAGAACCTCAAGCCAACCAAAATTGGAACATATTCCGAGTTGCGACGATTAAAGGGAAAGAAATCATTATTGTTGCTGCTGTCGATTTTCAACCAGTGATAGCGCGCCTCGACAAAGAGCCGCTCGTTGGAGAACTCGGAGATGCGGTATGTGAAACCGACTCCACCATTCGCACCAAAGGAGTTAGCCGAAGCCGTGTCCAAATTATAGGTCGTCGCGTAGGAGTATCCGTAATAATCCGTGGACACATCAGGTAGCGTGAAGTTCGTTACCTTATGGTAAAAACCCACGCCTCCGGTAAAATAGGCACCGAGCTTGCTGGTGTGCTCGTTCGAGAAACTGATGACAGGGTTGAGCGAAACAGAAATTACGTGAGAGTTTCCATCGAGGCCAGTGAGATCGGCATTCACGCCAACAGAATTAAAGTAGCTTACCAGGTTCTGGTATTCGTAATTGATCGCCCCGCCTGTTACGCCCGTGTGGTCGTAGTGGAACTCCGCAAGAACACCGAGCATTCTGTTGAAGTTCCAGCCGGCACCTGCCGCCACATCGTAACTTGGCGTATAGAACTTACCCGTATTGCCAACTGGAAGGTTCATGCCGCCGCCAGCCATAAAGGCAATCTTGGTTGAGCCATCTGAGTTATGCATACGGTCTTCGTAACGCGACCTGCCATAGCTACGACGGCGCCCCGGCGGCGGCTGAAAGCCGCTTCCCCCATCGGAATCGTCTACAAGATTCGCATGATTATCGTCAGCGGAGCTGCTCATGCCTTCTGTCTGGTAGCGAAAATCTCGTACCGGAGTGAAGGACAAAGCATCCATTCGGAAGAGCGGCTCTGATGCATTACCAGAAGAGGCAGGAGTTGCTGGTGTGGATGCGTGCAGCGCCGACGTGCCGAGTGCAAGCGTGGTCATTATGGACGCAAAACGTAGCGCCGAGAGCGCGTCGGATGCCAGTTTCATTGAAAACCTCACAACAGAATCTTAGGTCGTTAACCCGTGGTTTCGGTATAAGTTGTGTGACGCATCGCAGACTGGAAAGACAACGTTACTGCTCATATTGAACCGGCGCTGACGCGAAATACCGCGTTTCAAGGTTGGACCGGCTTGCCAGCCCAACCTGCTGTTTCTAGTGAATGTCGAACTGCTCAGGGTTCAGGGAGGGGTCACTCTTCACAAGAATGGTCTTGTGGGTCATGTCTTCCAACTCCTGGAGGCGCTTGCCTCCTGACGCTTTCAGCTGTTTCACGACTTCAGGGTGAACCCGCAGCATCAGATCGCTCTTCTCCATGTGACGGTACATCTTACGCATCTCAATATAGATTTCATTGGAGACCGTGACCGGAGATTTGATCATGCCTGTGCCCTCGGTCACGGGGTCCGGAATACACAGCGTGCGTTCCAGGCTTTGCTTGACCCGCTTGCGGGTCATGATTACCAGCCCGAAATCATTGAACGGCAGAACCTTGGACGGAGCCCGGTCGCTCTTCAACTCGTCTTCGAGCACCTGCATCACCTTGGCGCGGTTCTTGCGCTCATCCATATCGATAAAGTCGATTACGATGATGCCACCGAGATCACGCAAACGAATCTGGCGAACGATCTCCGGGATGGCATCCAGGTTGGTCTTCAGGATGGTGTCTTCCAGACGAGCTGTCTTGCCGACATACTTGCCG
>CALMAP010000298.1:2207-3487 GCA_937859825.1 uncultured Terriglobus sp.
TTGATGTCGATGGCGACCAGTGCCTCAGTCTGGTTGATGACGATGGAACCACCCGACTTAAGCCAGACCTTGCTCTTCAGAGCCTTGTCAATCTCCTGCGTTACGCCGAAGTGCTCGAACAGCGGTATTTCCTTTGTGTAGAGCTTTACCCTGCGCACCAGAGAGGGCTGAAAGCGCTGCAGGAAGCGAAGAACGCGTTCGTACTCCGTCTCGGTGTCGACCCAGATAGCAGAAAAGTTGTCCGTAACCTGATCGCGCAGAATGCGTTCCACCAGACTGAGATCGTGGTAGATCAGCGCCGGGGATTTTGACGACTCCGAGCGCATCTTGATGTCCTGCCAGAGCTGGATCAAAAAGCGCAGATCGTTGCGCAGCTCCTCTTCACTGGCACCATCGGCGGCGGTACGCACGATAAAGCCGCCCTGGGCCTCCCCTTTTTCAGAAAGAAGGATCGACTTAAGCCTGCGGCGCTCCTCATCAGAAGAAATTTTTCGCGAGACACCCGTGTGGTTTACCGTCGGCATGAAGACCAGAAACCGTCCTGGAAGGGCAATGTGCGAAGTAATACGAGCACCCTTCTTCGCAATTGGCTCCTTGGCGATCTGCACCAGAATTTCCTGACCAGGCTTGAGCAGCTCATTAATGGCAGGCAGATCCATGGTCTGCACACTCTGGCGGCCTCTGCCACGATCTCCGCCAGAACCGCCGCGGAAGCCTCCACCCGGTCTGCGTTCCCGACCAAAGCGACGGCTGTCCTGACGGCCACGTCGTCTCTCCTGAGGTGCGGCATCACTCACTGGAGCCTCTAAGGACTCCTCAGGCTCACCGCCGAAGTCGTCCACCGTGAACTCAAGGGTTTCAGGATCGGAAGCGTACTCCGCACCGTCGACATCGTCCACGGGCACTGCGCGCGTGTCCGCGACTATTTCATGAAGCACGGAACCAATGTCAGAAGTGTCGTCCAGCGTCTCCTCTTCGTATTCGTCCAATTCTTCTTCTTCCACAGCCGCAAGAGCGATGTCATATTCGTACTCATCGCCATCGAGTTCTTCCTCTTCCAGATCGCCCTCACCATAGGCATGGACTTGTTGAATCGGTTCCGAGACTGCTTCGTTTCCAGCGTGCTCCGATGGAGTACTGAGCAATATTTCATCCAGACCCTCGCCAGTAAAACCTGACGCAAGGTTCTGCTCCGAAAGAATCTCGTGACCTGTAGAGGCGTGCAATTCGCTCTCGTCCTGCGCTGGAGCCAGGTGCTGCAACTCCTCCGGCAGCTCCGT
>CALMAP010000298.1:3497-4763 GCA_937859825.1 uncultured Terriglobus sp.
CTCCAGAAGCCTGCACTGTGGTGTAGTCGTGGTTTTGAACCTCAGGCACGTCTGCAGCATGTTCTTCGGCAGAGCGGCCTTTCGGGTCCGAAGCCTTCTGCCCCGCGAAATTCAGGTCGTATGTGGTTGCATCCGGTGTGGATGCCATCTCTTCGGTGTCATCGGGAACAACTTCGATCTCAGCCTCACCGCGTTGCTCAAGGTGCCGCAGGTCGCGGCGGGCCGAGTCACCAAATGAGGCACTGTCCCCTTCGGCTGGTTCATACTCATCAGTCGTAGCTGTAATGGGCTTTTCGTCTACCTGCACGAGTTGGGCAATCGCCTCAGGCTGCGCCGATGCGGCTTCCATTTCCGTCTGGTCCGCTGATTCTATTTCGCCATCCACATCCGGCGTGTTCGTGGAAACCGTCTTCAGAGTGGAATCTGCTTCCAGGACAGTGACCGTATCCTCACGAAGGTCTGGATGCTCGCTGGTTGCGCGCAATTGCACATTCTCTGAATCAGGAACAGTTCCATGCCTTCCCTGCGCGACTTTTTCATGCCGTCGATGGCGCGAAAGGGTTTCCCCCGGCAACACCGCGCCGCCGTCCCAGCCCACAACTTCAATGGATGGCGCAACAGCGGCCACCGGTTTTGTGGGGAGTAAAGCAGTCGTTGCTTCGTCTTCTTTTGCGACCTCATTTGGGTCACGATACTTGCGAATGGATTCGCCGGGCAGCACAAACGGGAGATCGCCAGAGTTCGGCTGGACGTTAACCATTTGCAACGGTGCACTTTGATGCGGCACTTTTTCCGTTGGACTGATGTCCGCGCCCTGATGCATCCGGCCTCGGCGGATCTCTTCACGTCGCGTGCTGCGTCGCAGCGAGTATGCAGCATCCGCTTCGGACTGGGGCTCCTCTGTCCACGCGGGTTGGTCAGGCTCCTCTTCCACCGAGGAACCTTCCAGAACAAAGGTTTCCGACTCACCGAGCGATGGAGGTTCCTGAAGCTCTGAACCTTCCGGAGACGCTTCCGTCTCGCGCAAACTGCGCCCACGACGACGTCCACGGCGACCTCTCCAGCGGCGGCTGCCCTGCCCTTCAGCGGAAGTTTCCTGAGTGACGGAATCAGAAGCGCTCAGCTCAACGGGATGAGGAGCGACCGGCTCATCGAAGCTTTGGGTATCCGCGGAGACTTCTGGCGTAGGGCGATGCCGGTCACGGCTTGACCGTTCCCGGTCCCCCCGGGCACGGCGCTCCGGTCTTGGCTCGTCGCGGGCAGGAC
>CALMAP010000299.1:0-8288 GCA_937859825.1 uncultured Terriglobus sp.
CACCGTGGAGCCCAGCGGATCGGTGACCGCTACACCGATGCGGACCTTGCCCACATCCAGACCCGCGATCCTGCCTACCGCCATTGTCATTCCATTCCGCGATGCACGCCGTACTCTTAGCAGCATCGTAAGCTCCTGCAGAGTCTGTGTGTAAGGGTGGCGCTGGCGCGAGTTGTCTAGCCTGATCGCTCTCAGGAGACCGATGCGCGTGCAACCACGCAGCGTAGCGGTTCTCTCCTAGTGGTACGTGATTATTCCAATCACCCATAACAACGATTGGCTGGCATGCATGTCCGGCCTGCCAGCGTGGGAACCACCCGTGCGGCCTACGGTCGTGCTGGCGCCGCATCCTGACGATGAAACGCTGGGTGCAGGCGCGCTGATTGCCATGTTGCGTGCGCACGGCGTACCCGTGAGCGTGGTTGCCGCCAACGACGGCGAAAACGCCTATGACACCAGCCCGGAGCAGCGCGCACAACTGGCCCGAACCCGTGAGCAGGAGCAGAGGCGTGCGCTTGAGATTCTCGGTGTCCCCGCAGAGCAAATCTATCGGCTTCGCCTGCCGGACAGCGGCCTAATGACCTGCATCCAAGAACTGACACAGAAACTGCAACCGCACGTTGCTGAGGAGACACACCTGATTGCTCCGTGGATCGGAGACTTTCACCCGGACCACATTGCGTGTGCGGAGGCCGCAGAGGCGGTCCAGAGACAAACGGGATGCAAGCTGACCGCCTACTTCTTCTGGACCTGGCATCGCGGCACACCCGCAGACATTGCCGGCATGCAACTACGCCGTCTGCAAGCCACGCCTGAGGCTTTGCTGGCGAAAGAGAGAGCCCTCCGTCAGCATGCCTCGCAGCTTGAACCTTGCAAAGAGGAAGGTGCCATTCTGCCTCCGGATCTGCTTGGACCGGTCTTCTGGCCGTTTGAGGTCGTCTTGCCCATTGTGGAGGCAGTCGCAGCATGACGCATGTAAGCACTACGTCTGCAGCTTTTTTTGAAGAGAAGTACCGCAGCCAGGGAGATCCCTGGAATTTTGCCGGGGACGCCTACGAGAACGCGCGTTACCGAAGTATTCTGCGGGCACTTGCGGGCAAGCACTTCCATGCAGCATTTGAGCCGGGCTGTTCTATTGGCATTCTCACGCGCATGCTGGCTGCTGTCGCGGATTTCGTACGGGCATGTGACTTCTCCGAGAGTGCGGTGGCGGCCTCCCGCACCCAATGTGCAGACGTACCGAATGTGACCATTACCTGCAAAGCGCTGTGTGAAGACGAGCCCTGGTCCACCTATGACCTCGTGGTTTTGAGTGAGATCGGCTACTACTTCGGATTGCCGGCATGGGAATCTCTCGCCGCCAGGATGTGTCTGGAACTGCCCTCCGGCGCTACCGTTGTCGCGTGCCACTGGCTCGGTCATTCAACCGACCACGTTCTGCATGGGGACGAGGTCCACCGGGTTCTGGCCACGCAGCCGCTGCTGCAAGAGCTTCATCGCGAGCGGCACCCCGGTGAGAAGCACGGCTACCGTCTCGATCTATGGAGAAAACGTTGATTTCGTCATGGCACATCGCCGTACTCGTCCCCGCGCGTAACGAGGAGGCCCTTCTTGCTCGCTGCCTTCGCTCGGTCATGGCAGCAGGCGCGCTGCTGCCGCCAGGAACAACGCTGGACATTGTGGTGGTCTCAGACCTGTCGACCGACAGCACGGCTGAGATTGCCTCGGCCATGCTGGGCTCGACCGGTTGCGTCGTGCACAGCGAAGCGGGATGCGTTGGCCGTGCACGCGCCCTTGCGGCGCAAACGGCCTTGGCCCGAGTTCCGCATCGTAACCTCTCGCGCGGCTGGCTGGCGAACACGGACGCCGACTGCGAGGTCCCCCAGGACTGGCTGCTGCACCACTTGAAAATCGCAGAAAGCGGGCACTGCGCCGTGGCTGGCGTGATCGATGTGGACAGCTTCGAGGAGCACCAGGAGATCGTGCGTTCCCGCTTTCGCAGTACTTATCTGCTGCACCTGGACGGAACGCACCCGCATGTGCACGGTGCGAATCTTGACGTGCGTGCCGACGGGTATTTACTGGCAGGCGGATGGTCGCCGTTGTCTACCGCAGAGGACCACGATCTGTGGTGCAGGCTCAAGGCATTGCCTGTGAAGTGCATAGCGACGTCCGCGTTGCAGGTGCTTACCAGTGGCCGCCGCGTGGGCCGTGACCCTGCTGGCTTCGCAGATGCTCTCGCCGCGCACAACGAAACAGCGGTTGACTTGTTCGGGTGTGTACAGCCAGGCACGGAGATCGCAGTGTGACGAGCCCGCGGCCGACCAGTGCTGCTTCTTCCCAGGAGCGACTGCTGCAGCGCTTTGCCGAGCTTTGCAGGGACACCGTTCCGTTGCCGGGCGGCGGGCACACGGCGGAACGCCATGCCCGGATCTTCGACGTGGGCCGGGAAGACCTTAGCCTTGCCAAGCTGGTCGAGGCACACTGGGACGCTGTCGCTATCCTGCAGGAGGCTGGTCTGCAGCCTGTGCCGGATGCCAAGTATGCGGTCTGGGCGAGCGAATTGCCCGGGCGTCCGCTCACGCTTGCAGGCGGCAGACTGAGCGGCTCGAAGGAGTTCTGCAGCGGTGCCGGTCTGGTGGACCGTGCACTCACGACTGCCGGTCCTGTGCTGGTTGAGGTCGACCTGCGCGCCGCTCCGGAACAACTCGCCGCAGACTACAGCGGCTGGAGAACCGAGGCTTTCCGCGACACAGGGACCGCGGCGCTTACCTTCGACGACTACCCTGTAGCGCGTGTTGTGGGAGAAGAAAACTGGTACGTTCAGCGCCCAGGTTTCTGGCAGGGGGCATGCGGACCAGCCGCAGCCTGGGCTGGCGGAGCCGCCGGCCTTGTGGATTATGCCCACACCACCCGCAAGCAGGACGCCCACACGCACGCTCATCTCGGCGCGATGCACGCCAATGTGTGGGCCATGCAGTCACTGCTTACCGCAGCCGGGAACGACTTCGACAGCAACCCTGGTGCCAATGCCTCCATCCGCGCGCTGCAGGTACGGCACCAGATTGAGCAGCTAAGCACAGACGTGCTGCGCAGGTTTGCACGGGCACTTGGACCTGCGCCGCTGGTGAAAGATGCAGCCATCGTGCGGCGTTATGCGGAGGTTGAACTTTTCTTACGTCAGTGCCATGGTGAGCGAGACCTGGAAACGCTGGGCAGGCTAATGCGCGACGTTGCGAGATAACATGCGCTGCATTCGAGCGTTATTGCGACGCTCCGGTCGAAATAGCAGTTCCTACGGAATGCAACAAAATCATGAGCCTACACTCGCACCCCTCGTGCACCCGGTTCGGTCACGCGGTTGGGCTGCCACGGCTTGCCGCGATGGTGCTGCAGCGTAATCTCCGTGTCTGGCCCGGCGGGCGTGTCTTCGATAATACGTACGGCATACTGACCGTCGGTAAGCAGAAGGTCTCCGCTGGCAATGGCTTTGCCCCGCGCCATGATGCTGACGGGTCCGTGCAATTCGCGGTCCAGGGAGATAAGATCGCCTGGCGTGAGCGCGAGCGCGTCACGCAGCGACCACTGCTTTCTGCCAAAGCACAGTGAGATGGGCATTCTCAGGGACGACACGGCGTCGAGCTCCAGACCTGTCGAGGGCGCCAGCCCTGTGACCCTGTGACGTCCGGTGTACTCCTTCTCACACGCGTTCAGGTCATTGACGCGAATTCCCAGCTTGTCCTCCGCCGGTTCGAAAGACACGTTCGCCAGTACCACGTCACCGATGCTCAGCAGAACGTCGTCGGTCGCCGCGTGGGAGGAGTGGAATACGGTGCCAGGAACGATGCGGCGAATATCCTGCACGCGCATTGCATGGAGCGGGATGGTCACCACTGCTTCCAGCTGCAAATCGCCGTAGAGCTCCCAGGCTGGGTTACCGGCGGTTGCCAGACCGGGCAGTACCGCAAGAGCGGCCACCTCGCTGTCGACCCCTGGAGACTCAATCTGCTCTTCAACCTGAACTTCGCTCACCGATGACTGCTCCCTGTGATGGATGCTCTTGCCGGTGCATGTAGCGTTCCATCGGCAGGAAGTCCGCCTTAGAAGGCGCTAAATTTACGAGGGCTGCCGATCAGGATTGCAGCTGCATAGAGCAAAAGGAGCATGGCTGCGAACCCAGGATTGGCGCACACGCCACCTCAACTTAGCGACGGCTAATTCCATGCCCGGCTCTTCCGGCATACCACGTGCACCTTCCAGTAGCGGAGACCGACCCATGCCGGAAACGGATCAGACCGCAGCCACTACACCGCCGGACGAAGTGGAGCCACAGCCGGGTAGCCACGCCGTGAATTTCGCCGAACGGCGAGCCCTGACGTCCGAACAGATGAAGGCGCTGGTCAGCCTGAACCAGATGTTTGCGCGCAGCCTTAGTGCCAATCTCTCCGGGTCGCTGCAGGCTGAGGTCTTTGTGTCGCTGGTGACGGCGGAGCGTGTCCTCTTTCGTGACCAGCTTGCCACGTACGATCCCGACGGCATGTTCCTGATTGAAGGCATGTTCAAGCACTTCAGCGCCGCAGGCCTTCTGCAGATGGACCTGCCCTGCGTGAACGCGCTGGTGCATCTAGGCCTGGGTGGCAGCTACCAGTTACCGACCAGCGAGCCCCTGCGCGAGCTTACCGAAATCGACACCGAGATTGTGGGCCTGTTTCTCTCAACCGTATGGCGAGAACTTGGCGCCATCTGGGGTGAAAGCGGTTTGGAGATTGCTTCGGAACGCCGCGTTCCGCCGACCGATGCCGTCAAGGTCTTTTCTTACTCGGAGTACCTGCTTTCCTTTACCTACTCGCTGAACATCAGCGGGGTGCAGGGTTCGCTGATTCTAAGCCTGCCCACGGCCATTGCCGACTTGCTGCTGCGCCAGATCGAAAGCAAGAGCAGCCCTCGCGCGCAGTCGCCTGAAGTGCGCGTTTTCATGGAGCAGCGCCTTGGACAGATTGCGCAACGGGGCGAACTGACCCTGCCGGCCTTTCGCATGAGCATCGCCGAACTGACCGAGCTGAAGGTCGGATCCATTGTGCTGACTGGCATTACCAGCACGGCTCGGTCGCACTTCAGCGTGGCCGGGGGACCAGTATGGGAAGCCAGCGTAATGCAGAACAATGGCAAGATCATGGCCCACATAGCAGGCCGTGTCGAGCGCACCTTGAACAACGCGTAGAGCGTTGGGAGCAGAAGACTAGCTCAATGTGTCGGTCAGCTTGTTGAGCGTTGAGTTCAGTGCCTTATCCGTCCTGCGCTGCTCGTCGATCTTGGCGATGGAGTGCATCACGGTGGTGTGGTGCTTGCCGCCGAACTGACGGCCAATCTCCGGCAGGGACGCTTCCGTCATCTGCTTGGCGAGATACATTGCGATCTGCCGTGGCACCACGATTTGGCGCGAGTTGTTCTTCTGCTTCAATTCACTGACCTTCATGCCGAACTGCTCGGCCGTGGCGCGTTGAATCGCCTCGATGGTGATCTTGCGCACCTGCGTGTCAATGAACTGCTTGAGGCACTGCTGCGCGGTGGCCAACGTAATCTCAACGCCGTGCAGGCTCGTCCATGCCATCAGGCGGACGAGCGCGCCCTCAAGCTCACGAACGTTGGTACGCACGTTGCCCGCGATGAACATGGCCACATCCGTGGGCAACTGCGCGTGCTCGTTCTCTGCCTTCTTCTGCAGGATGGCGACCTTGGTCTCAAGGTCGGGCGGCTGGATGTCTGCAATGAGTCCCCACTCAAAACGCGAGCGCAGGCGATCTTCAAAGCCGTTCAGTTCTTTGGGCGGACGGTCGCTGGCTATTACGATCTGGCGCATGCTCTCGTGCAGCGCGTTGAAGGTGTGAAAGAACTCTTCCTGGGTGCGTTCCTTGCCGGCGAGGAACTGGATGTCGTCGATCAAGAGAACGTCGACCGTGCGGTACTTGTCGCGAAAGGTGGCCTGCTTGTTATTGCGCACCGAATCGATCATCTCGTTGGTGAACTTTTCTCCCGAGACGTAGGTGATGCTGAAGTGCGGATTGCGGCGTTTTACCTCATGCCCGATGGCGTGCATCAGGTGGGTTTTGCCCATGCCCACGCCGCCATAGAGAAAGAGCGGGTTGTAGGCCTTCGAGGGCCTCTCCGCAACGGCAAGCGAGGCGGCATGCGCGAACTGGTTGCCGCTGCCGATCACGAAATTATCAAACAGGTAGCGTGGGTTCAGTTGCGCGGCGGAGTTCCAGTCGAAGCGCGCCTGCTCCGTGCTTGGGACCACCGGTGCCTGGGATGCCTGCGTACGTGCGGCCATGCCATTGCCAGAGCCGTTGCCAGCCGCATTCGCATTGCCGTTGCCGTTCGTGTATGTGTTTGCGCCCTGCGTGTGGCCGTTGCTGTTTGCGCCGTTCTGTGGGGCATGCGGCGAGTGTGAAGCCGCGGGTGCAAAGCCGCCGTCTTCCCGCGTCTTGGGTGCGGAAGGGTCATTCTCCGCGGTGACGAACTTGACCTCGTCCATCTCCAGGCCGAGGTTATCGATGGCTTCGTGGATCAGGTCGCCGTAGCGGTCGCCGATGTGATTGAACTGCGAGGAAGGGATGCGCACGTACAACACGCGGCCGCTGATGTGCGAGAAGCGTGTGGGCTTGAGCCAGGTGTTATAGCTCTGGCGGTTGACCTTCCTCTCGAGCGCGCCCTGGATGCGCACCCAATGGTTCAGGACCGTTGACGCCGTAGGCGCAAAAGACATCGAGTCGTCCTCTTTATTCCTCGCCGCTTCACAGATAGATCTGTCGCGGCTTGATTGCGACAGGACACCTGTCGCACGTCAGTCCCTGAGAGAAAATCCACACCAGGGTGAGGAAAAGTTGCAAAAACAGACACGGCGATGCTGTTACCGGAAGATGCGCCTCCGGCAATCGCAGGGGAAACGTGTCGTGATTTGAAGTCCGCCGGCAGCACCTTGGCACAGTCGGTCGGGGATGAAACAAGATCGTTTCGAGGGTGGTGGTCTCTTGTTTTTAACGGCCCGATCGCCGTCCTGAAACCCCTCACCCGATGTTCCCAAATCTTGGGAACGAGCCCAATCGTAGCACGTTAAAACATCCGCGACGAACGCACCGAAGCAGCAATTCTTTCTCCGGCATGTGGCTTGCACCAACTCTGGTGAAGAGTTGAGAGGAGATATCACAAAAGCGGTGTTTTGCGAGATTCCCGAGCAAATACGGCAATTTTGTGGTATCCGATGCAGTACGAAAGATGCCGGTGCACGTTACTTAATTGTGAACGGAAGGTTTACGGGGCGTGTCTCCGAGCACGTTGTAAGAAGGCAGACTGGCGCCGGGAACCGGCTGCGACGGAGGGCCTGCAGAGCTAAACTGCACCCATGCATCGTCCCCTGACCCATGCCGCAGCCACTGTGGGCATTGCAGTCGCGATTGGTCCCGTGATCGGCACCGCACACGCGCAGTTTGTGATCCAGGACTCTGCCACAACGGCAGACCTGCGCGGCATCGTTTCCGTCGGCAACGGTGTGGCATGGGCCAGCGGAACGCATGGCACGGTGCTGCGCACTGTGGATGGCGGCAGCGAATGGAACAGCTGCGCCACGCCACCCGGCGCGGAGAAGCTCGACTTCCGCGGTATCCAGGCCTTTGACGACCGCACGGCCATTGTTATGTCCAGCGGCAAGGGCGACCTGAGCCGGATTTACAAAACGACCGATGGCTGCGTGACCTGGAAGCTGGTCTTTACCAATCCGGATGTAGAGGGCTTCTTCGACGCGATTCGTGCAATGACTCGGGAGAATCTTTTCGTCCTGGGCGACCCTGTGCAGGGTGGTTTTGCCTTATGGCGCAGTGTAGACGGAGCCGGCACCTGGATGCGGAGCGCGTCTGCCGGGCTTTCCGCAGATGCCCTGAAGCAGGGAGCCTTTGCCGCGAGTAACTCGTCGCTTGTTGCTGCCGGGCTGGCCTTCTTTCTGTTTGCCACCGGCGGCAAGAGTGGATCGTTCTTATATCAGGGCACAACGTCCATTCAGATATCCGGATTAGGAACACATCGTTCGTCTCAGCAAAGTACGGAAAGATGGACACGTGAGCCCGTCCCATCCTTTCCGTCAGCAGAGAGTGCCGGTATCTTTTCGATTGCGCCGAATTTGCGGACTGGGGACCTGATAGCTGTCGGCGGAGATTATAGGAAGCCCGATGCCGTGGAAGGAACTGCCGCCTGGCGTTCGCAGGAGGATGGGGCCTGGCACTCTGCGGAGCCGC
>CALMAP010000299.1:8298-20107 GCA_937859825.1 uncultured Terriglobus sp.
GTTGTTGGGCCACATGGAAGGATCGGACGGTTGCGTGACGACGCGCTCACTGCACCCTCGAAAGCTTCTACTCGAGGCCGATGACAAACAGAGAGTGCATCGCGAGTAGACGTAAATTGACAGCTGCTCAGCGTAGCGAGTAGCAGTAGAGAGCCCAATACTCGCCTTCTCGCGCCAGCATCGAACCCGCAGCGTTTGCCCACCATCCCATGCACTGGAGAACTTGCACGCATGGTGAACCTATCTGTACCCGTAAGCAGCACCGACCACATTGCCGGTAGTGAGAGCGCCGCAGTCACCCTCGTCGAATACGGCGACTACCAGTGCCCCGACTGCGGTGCCGGTTACGTGATTGTGAAGAAGCTGCAGAAGCACTTTGGCGACAAGCTTCGGTTCGTCTTTCGCAATTTTCCACTGCCCATGCACCAATATGCAGAAGCCGCTGCTGAGACCGCCGAGTACGCTGCAGAGCAGGACCAGTTCTGGGAGATGCATGACGCGCTGTTTGAGCATCAGGACGAGTTTAGCGACAGCTTTTTTGGCGAGATCGCGAAACAGCTTGGCCTCAAGACAAGCGAAGTGAAGAGCGCGATTGAGGATGAGGCGTACGCCGACAAGATCGAAGCCGACGTGGAAGGTGGCGAGGCGAGCAAGGTTCACGGGACGCCGACGTTCTTTATCAATGGCAAGGGCCATGAAGGATCCTACGACTATGAGACCCTGCGCAAGGCGATCGAAAGCATCGCTGGGAAGGGCTGAGCGATATCCTGAATTGGCCCGTACGTACCTCTGCGTACCTGCAAGGAGCAAGGACGATGCCGCACCAGACCGCCGCTGACCTGAACGCGAAGTTCGCCATTCGCGACCATCTCACCTTTCACGACGGCCGTAATGACGCCAACGCGGCAAACGGCCTGGTGGAGATGCGTGTGGTCACGCCGCAGACCGAAGCGACGATCTACACGTACGGCGCGCACCTGACGCGCTGGACGCCCAAGGGCGAGCAGCCGGGTATCTATCTCTCACCGAAGTCTGCCCTGGAGCCTGGCAAGCCGATCCGCGGCGGTATTCCAGTGCTCTTTCCCTGGTTCGCCACCGGTTGGGACGGCAAGCACCAGCCCATGCACGGCTATGCGCGCACCACGGAGTGGACGGTCGTCAGCACGCACTTTGCGCCGACGGGAGAAATCCACATCACACTCGCGCTCGATCCGGACGAGCAGTTCCGCGCAGCGGGCTACGGCATGTTTCATACCGCGATTCAGTTCCGCATCGGCGAGGAACTCGACATCTCGCTTGAGGTCACTAATCACGGCGGCGAGCCGATGGTCTTTGAAGAGGGACTGCACGCCTACTTTGCCGTGGGCGACATTCACCAGGTGAAGACCGAAGGCCTGGAAGGCTCCACGTATGTGGACAAGCGCGACAACTTTACCCGCAAGGTGCAGCGCGAAAAGCTTCTGACCTACACGCGCGACGTGGACCAGGTGCACGTGCAGACGACCACGCCGCTCATTATTCACGACGATGCCTGGAAGCGCGAGATCCACATCCATAAGGAAGGTTCGAACACCACGGTCACGTGGAACCCGTGGTCGATGATGACGCCGACGATCCCCGATCTTGCGGCGGACTCGTGGCAGCACTTTGTCTGCGTCGAGACGGTGAACGCCGGGGACGACCGCATCACGCTCGCGCCCGGCCACACGCACCGTATGGACTCGCGCGTGTCGATTGTCCGCAAGGCATAATGCAGGTCTTCGATTCCAACCGAGAGATCATTCTCGCTTCTGCCTCGCCGCGCCGCCGTGAACTGCTCGCGTTGACGGGAGCCCAGTTTCGCGTGGTCACGGCAGACATCGACGAAACACCGCTGCCTGGCGAAGCTCCACGCGAGTACACGCTGCGCCTTGCCGAAGAGAAAGCGCGCGCCGTACTTGCACGCCATCCCGAATCACTGGTAATCGGCGCGGACACGACCGTGGTGCATCGCGGCATCATTCTGGGCAAGCCGCTCGACGCGCAGGACGCGATCCGTATACTGCACTTGTTGCAAAACGATTCGCATCAAGTGATGACCGGCGTTGCAGTTGTGCAAGGCGGCCATGTGCAGGCAGCCGTGGAAACCACGAACGTGTTCTTTGGGCTCATGTCGATTGCAGAAGCGGAAGCCTATGTTGCAACGGGCGAACCGATGGACAAGGCCGGTGCATATGCTCTGCAGGGCCGCGCCGCACAATGGATCCGACGCATCGATGGCGACTACACGAACGTGGTGGGGCTGCCGATGTTCCGGCTGCGGGAACTGCTGGCCCACTTCTGATTTCTTTAGACCCGTTTACCTTGAGATGTAGCTTAGGGCCAAAGGCCCGACATATACCATCCTAGGCCGAAGGCCTAGGAATCAGTGGGATGGTCACTCAAGCGCTGAAGGCGCGACCCAAGGGGCGCAGCTACACCTGAAAGAAGATGCCCTAGACAAACACGGAACGACGGTTCCTAGGCGCAGGCGCAAACAAACGCCTCATTTTGCATCTGCAGCGAACGCCATCGTACGCACCTCTTCCGCCGTATGTGCCATGCCGCGAAGCGCCCGAATACTGAGCGCATCGTGACGCTTGGCAAGCCGTTCGCCTGCATCATTCACCATCAGGGCGCAATGGTAGTAAGCCGGCTCTGCCAACCCAAGCGCCTGCAGCAGGAGAACTTGCCTCGCCGTCGAAAGCAGCAGATCGCGTCCACGTACTACCTCTGTAATGTTGAGCGCGGCATCGTCTACAGCGCAGGCAAGTTGATAACTGGGCAGCCCGTCGCGCCTCCAAATCAGAAAGTCTCCAAAGTCCAGGCCAGCCTGAAAGCTCTGCGGTCCAAGATTTCTGTCCGTGAAACTGACGGCTCGACCGTCCGGAACGCGGAAGCGCCACGCTGTTTCCAGGCCGGTATCAGCTAGTGAAAGATGGCGGCACGTGCCAGGGTACAAAGGCTCGTCGTCCTCCGCGTGGGGTGCGCGAATCATAGCCTGCAAGTCTTTTCGGGAGCAGCGGCAGGGATACACATGCCCGCTTGCCTTCAGAGCGGCGAATGCACTTGCATACAGGTTGAGCCGCTTGCTTTGATTGATCGGTTCCCCGTCCCATGTAAGGCCAAGCCACTGCAGGTCCTCCAGCATGGCGGTGACATATTCCGACCGGCAGCGCTGCGCGTCCAGATCGTCATTACGCAGCAGGAGTATGCCGCTTGCTGCCTCCGCTTGCCTCTGCGCAGTCAGAAAGGTTTTAGCGTGGCCTAGGTGCAGGTAGCCTGTCGGCGAAGGTGCCAGCC
Organism: uncultured Terriglobus sp.; assembly: GCA_937859825.1. GTDB lineage: Bacteria > Acidobacteriota > Terriglobia > Terriglobales > Acidobacteriaceae > Terriglobus. The sequence continues at coordinate 11,620 of CALMAP010000299.1, forward strand.
GGCCAACATACCCGCCCGCTTTGCCCGGCTCGCTCACAACCCAGGCGCAGGATCGGCTTCATCGTTCCGACGAAGCACGAGTAGCGTCACATCATCGGCCTGAGTGGTCTTTCCGGCAAACTCATCGACTGCGTGCAGGGTGTTCTCTGCTGCCTCGATTGCGGAACTTGCGGGTGTACCGCGCTTGGCTTCAATCAGTCCGTCTTCGCCCCATTCCGCACCGTCAGCGTCCGTCTGCTCAGTGACACCGTCGGTGTACAGGATGAGGGTGTCACCTGCTTCAAGAGTCAAGACGCCTTGCTCGTACGCCGCGTTTGGCAGCAGGCCAAGCACTGTGCCGCCACAGGTCAGGCGCTCCAGACTGCCGCCGCGGCGGAAGAGCAGGGGTGCGTTGTGACCTGCATTGACATAGGTAAGTGTTGCCGTTGTAGGGGCATACACCATGACCGCAAAGGTGGCGTAACGGCTGGCCGAAGACGCCTGATAGAGCAGATGGTTCAGTTCGGCCACAAGCTCAGGAAGCGTATCCATCCTCAGCATAAGGCTGCGCAAGGACGCCCGCAGGGTGGCCATCAGCAGTGCTGCCGGAATGCCCTTACCGCTTACGTCCGCAATTACAACGCAGACGCTGTTGCCTGCCGAAAATACATCGTAGTAGTCGCCGCCTACCTGAGCAGCACTGCGGTAAATACGGCCGATCTCCAGCCCAGGCACATCAGGCAGAACCTGCGGTAGCAGTCGCTCCTGCACCTCACGCGCAAGCTCAAGCTCGCGGTTCGCCTCTGCGGCTCGGACCGCCTCGTCGCTGAGAGACTTCTGAAACTGAGCGGTCTCCAGCCCAGGACCAATCTGCTCGCCCAGCGACTGCAATTGTCGGCGGTCGCTCAGTGAGAAGTCTCCTGGGCCACGCGCCACGGCAGCGAAGCCGACCAGGCCGGTACGCCCGTGAAGCGGGACCAGCAGTTGCGCGTGCAATCGCTGAAGTGCATCGATTTCTTCCCCGGTCGCCAGCATCATCCATGGTTGCGGCGCACTTGCCTGTACCGTGACCGGCCGCAGCTCGCGCTTGAGATTTCCCATCGTTGAGCAGCTTGCGGGAAAGCTGATACTGCGTAGGCTGCTGTCTTTAGGCATGGGAACCGGGACGTACCTGGCTCCGTTGCGCAGAAAGATTTGAAAGTGTGTCAGCCGCAGCATACGGCATACCTCGCGCGGTACCGCAACCAGCAAATCCTGCATGGAGAGGGTTTTCCCGGCCATGTACAGCAGTTCATCCAGCACAAGCCGTTCGGGCGCTGCGGACGAACGTGAAAAAGACCGCACGCATCGCCGCAATGTCGATCGTACGGTGCGCAGGGTGTCCACGGTCACGGCTCCGATCTAAAACTGCGATCTGGGAATAAACGCGCGGGCTGCTACCGAGATACCCAGGGACACCACGATCCCCTGCAGCAGATGCAGCACATTGGTCTCCCAGGAGAAACCTGTAGTCCAGCCAAAGACGGCAAAACTGGCCGCGCAGCCAACCACGTAGAGTTCGCTCAACATTCCCTGCCGCCAGTCGGGTCGGGCATTTGCACTGCTGGCAAGGGGATGCACCGTTGGTAGCAGACGGGGCACAGATTGTTTGTAGGAAGCGTAGACCTGCCCCATCTGCTCTGCAAGAAAGGGTTCCTCCCTGCCGATCAGGCGGTACTGTACCAGCACAATCAACACGGTTGTCAGCGCGGCAGCTTCAGGACGCATGAGCCACGCCAGCGCCAGTGTATTCAGGATCGTTCCAAGGTAGAGCGGATTCCGCGTGTATCGATACGGGCCATTTGCGATGACGCGATCACCTTCCATGCCGCCCCGGTGCACGGTAGTTGCCCCCAGATACGCCGCACCCCATGTGCGTAACCACGCTCCCGCTGCAGCAAGAACGAGCGCGACCGCAATCGCGGAGTTCCAATACAGTGCGAAATGCTGGTACATGGGCAGCGCCAGCTTGTTGCTGAGCAGAAACAGACAACTCTGGTTTTGCAAAAACGTCCAGCCTGGCAGGTGCCATGGGGCGGCGAACCCCAGAGTATAGATCAGCCCATGCACCAGGTAGCGATGGCGGTATTCAAAAGAAGAGGCCTGCATCAGAGAGCTCACCGGGTCAACATCTCCAGAAGCGTGTCGAAGTCTTCAAGCCGCGCGTACTCGATAATGACGCGGCCTTTGCCGTTCTTGTCCTCGATGCGGGTGCGCAGACCGATCGCCTGCTGAATCTGGTCCTGCGCTGCCTTCACGTTCGCATCCAGCGTCTCCGGTTCCGCTGGTTCTGCTTTGCCCAGCTTCCGAGTAGGGTCGAGAAGACCTTGAATGTAGCTTTCCGTTGCGCGGACAGACATCGAGAGTGCCGCAATCTTTTGTGCCGCAGAAAGCATCTGCTGCTCCGACTCTAGCGCCAGCAGCGAGCGTGCGTGGCCGAAGGAGAGCTCACCCACCTCGACACGCTGTTGCACGGCCTGTGGTAAACGCAGCAAACGAAGGAAATTTGCTACCGATGCACGGTCTTTGCCGGTGCGCTGCGCCATCTGCTCCTGTGTCAACTGGAACTCGCGACCCAGTCGCTCGTAGGCGCGTGCCTGCTCCATCGGATTGAGGTCGGCGCGCTGCAGGTTTTCAACGATGGTCATTTCCATCGTTTGCTCGTCGGACGCGACGAGCACGACAGCCGGGATTGTCGCTTTGCCGGCTTTGCGAGAAGCAAGCCAGCGCCTTTCTCCAGCGATCAACTGGTACTTGCCCGCAGCGGTGGTGCGCACCGTGATCGGCTGAACCACACCTGTGGCCGTAATTGAGCGAGCAAGTTCTTCCAGCGCCTCTTCATTAAAAGAGGCACGGGTCTGGTAGGGATTGCGTTCGATATCGTCCAGTGGAATCTGCAGGGCAGTTCCGGTGGGTGTAGAAGGTTGCGCCGGCGCGGCGGCTGGCCTTGCCGGAAGCAGGGCCTCAAGGCCGCGGCCGAGTGCGCGCCGTTTTGGATCGTTGGTGACTGTTGTGGACATGGATTCCGTCTGCCGCATACGTGCCTCGCGGCGTGTTCACTACTTGTTATAGGGCCAGAAACGGACTTCAGCGGGCCGCTTCTCTGCTTTGAACTGTTTTGCCCTTGGGCTTTCCATTCCGTCGCGCTGCAATACCTCGCGAGCGAGCTCCTGGTACGCCTCGGCACCGCGCGACCGCGGATCATAGATAATGACGGGCAGACCATGACTTGGTGCCTCCGCCAGCCGAACGTTGCGTGGAATGGTGGTTTGAAAGAGCTTGTCTCCAAAGAAATGTTTCAGGTTCTCCGCCACTTGTTGTGAAAGCGAGGTGCGCGGGTCATACATGGTGAGTAGAACGCCCTCAAGCGCGAGCTCCGGGTTGAAGTGTGCGGAAACGCGATCCAGCGTGCTCATCAACTCGCTGATTCCTTCCAGTGCGAAATACTCCGCCTGGGTGGGCACCAGCAGCCGGTCCGCGGCGCAGAGGGCGTTTAATGTGAGTAGATCGAGTGAGGGCGGGCAATCTAGCACGATGTAGCGATACTGTTCGCGCAAAGGAGCAAGGGCATCCCGCAGGCGGAACTCACGATTATCTTGAGCGGCAAGCTCGAAATTCGCGCCGATCAGGCTCTTGCTGGCAGGCAGGATGCTGAGACCCTCAACAGAGGTGGGCATCACGGCAGCTGCGACCTCACTGTGATTCAAGAGCACATCGTAAACAGATAAGCGTGCTTCGTCCTTCAGCAGTCCCACGCCACCAGTGGAGTTGGACTGCGGATCGCAGTCGACCAGAAGCGTGGGCAAAAGTTCAAGGGCGAGTGCCGCCGCCAGATTGATTGCCGTGGTGGTCTTGCCAACGCCGCCTTTCTGGTTCACGACGGCAAGAACTCTTGCGGAAGCATTCATGAGGTTCCTGCAAAGGGTAGCGGTTGCAGAGAAGCAGGGCAAGCCGGGTGTAGGTCATGTGTTCCACGTGGAACACTTGCGGAAAGAACTTAAGCCGATACCGGCATTTCGCTGCGTATGTTCCACGTGGAACATACGATTGTTCTTACGCGTGAGACTCCCGATGGGAGGCGACTACCAACCGCCCCACAGAGCGCGGTAGGACGAACTCTCGTATCACCCAACTGCCCTGCAGAACATCAGGAGTACTCTGCCCGGCGAAAAAAGCCAGTGTGCCGCCCGATTTCATGCGTTTTGCGGCAAGCTCTAACGCCGCCTCCATCCTGTCAACCGCACGCAGGGCCACAATATCGAACAGCCTGGATGCAGGCATCCTCTCCACTCTGTCAGCCCAAACCGTGGCGGACAATTTCAGCTCGGAAACAGCTTCTCGAAGGAACGCAGCCTTTTTCCCCTGCGATTCTGCAAGTGTCACCTCCAGCCCGGGATACACCAGCGCCACGGGGATGCCCGGAAAGCCCGCACCTGAACCCAGATCGAGAAAGGTGGCTGCACTTGGCAATCGTTCCGCGAGAAACAAGCTTTCTCCGAAGTGTCGCTGCACAATCTGTGTCCCGTTGCGGACAGAGGTCAGGCTCATCCTTCGGCTCCAATGGGCTAGCAGTTCCAGATAGCGACTGATCTGTTCGCAAAGCTGCGTCTCAGCAGGAGCGGTAAGGTAAGGCTGTAACAACTCGCCTATTTCTATATGGGAGAGTCGTTCCATTCCACTATTTTGTCGAGGCCTGCAGCAGGCTTTTGAAGATTGCGCGCGAAGCCGGGCTCGTTTCCATCGTCCGTTCCGGGTGCCACTGCACTGCCATCAACCAGGGATGATCTGGATCTTCCAGCGCTTCGATGACAGCATCCTCCGCAGAGCGCCCAACGATACGGAGACCTTCTCCCGGCGTGCCGGCAGCCTGGTGGTGGCTGGAATTTACGAGGATACGCTCAAAACCGTCGTTGCCGTCGCCAATCGCTTCTCCAGATTCCGCCACAATCCGGCCAAGGCGAGACTCGGTAGAGATGATGGCGGCATGGGCTGAAGCCACGGCACGTCCGGCGCGGTGATTTACCGGCACAGGCAGCAGGTGCTGCACCAGCGTGCCACCTCGATAGACGTTCAAAGATTGCAGCCCGAAGCAGATGGCGAGGAGCGGGGTACCAGTACGTTCCACATACTCTAGCGCCTGCAGATCCATCTCCTCCCGCTTCAGATCGGCCGGGGCAGTCTCGGGCTGCGTCTCATGACCGTAGCGCGTGGGATTTACATCCGCGCCGCTACCGGGCAGGACGACAGCCTGGCAGGAACTCAAAACCTCCGCGACGGCTTCCCTACTCAGATCGAGCGCCAGCTTGACGGATTCGCCTCCAACGGTCTCCACTGCGCGCGCATACTCGGGCCAGGAGCGCTCGTTGTACTCAGAGTCAAAGCTGGTGGGTACGGGGATGGCAACACGCACGGGCATGGCTTCAGTTTAGTCGTTATGCCTTAGGATCGGCTTACCAGCCACACGCCAAGCACCATGAGAGCGCCTCCCGCCAGCCGAGATGGAGTGGCGGGATGCTGGCGGAAGCCGATCCAACCCATGTGGTCGAGCAGAATGCCGCCCAGTACGGCCGCGGTGATCGTAAGACCGGTGAACATGCCAGACCCGAGCTTTTGCGCGTAGGTCAGCCCCGCCATGGTCGTCGCAATGGAGACAAATCCACCGGCCCACGCCCACCAGGGCGCGGCAGCTACGTTCTGTGCTGCCGGCAAGGGCTGGCGGGCGAAAAGCTGGACCAGCATCACACCGGCAAAGCCGCTCAGGTAAACCCAGGCGGCAGTCCAGACCGGCTGCTGCCCGTACCGGTTCAGTTCAGCATTCGTATTCTGGAGAGGATTCAAAGCCCCGGCGGCGACTGCGATCACGACGATCAGCCATTGCATACCATTAGGACGCAGAAATGCCGCTCTGTCTGGAAGGAAGAGCAATCTCTTCCCGCACGCGTCGCATGATGTCTAGATAAAAAGCGAGATTGTGAATGCTGGCAAGCGTTGGGGCAAGCGGTTCGCCCGTGTGGAACAGGTGCCGCAGGTAGGCCCGCGTGTAGCGGGAACAGGTCTGGCAGCTGCAGTTCAGGTCTGGTGGCTGCTCATCTTCCGCATAGCGCTTCCCGCGTATGTTCAACCGGCCCTCGCTGGTGAACAGAAGAGCATGGCGGGCGGCGCGCGTCGGCAGTACGCAATCCATCTGGTCCACGCCCATCCGCGCGTACTCCACGATCTCGTCGGGATAGCCCACGCCCATCACGTAGCGGGGCTTGTCTTTGGGCAACAGTTCCAGCGTGTGCGCAATGATCTCGCGGGTTACCTCACGCGGTTCGCCCACGGCAAGGCCGCCAATGGCGTAGCCATCGAAGTCCATATCGGTGAGCCGGCTTGCACTCTCTGTGCGCAGGTCTTTGTACATGCCGCCCTGCACAATGCCGTACAGGCTCTGCTGCTGTTCGCCGCGTTCGGCAAACCACGGCACGTTGTGCACATTCTTGCGAAAGTGCTGCAGGGAGCGGGCTGCCCAGGCGTGCGTCAGGCCCATGCTGTCGCGGGTACGCTCGTAAGTGGCAGGATGCTCGGTGCACTCGTCGAAAGCCATGGCGATGTCCGCCCCCAAAGCAACCTGCACATCCATCGAATGTTCCGGGGAGAAAAAGTGTTTTGACCCATCCAGATGTGAGCGGAACTCCACGCCCTCGTCGGTAATCTTCCGCAGTGCCGCGAGGGAGAAGACCTGAAATCCGCCGCTGTCCGTCAGCATCGGCCGGTCCCAGCTCATAAATTTGTGGACGCCGCCCACCCGCGCAATCAGGTCATGCCCGGGCCTCAGGTACAGGTGGTAGGTGTTGGCAAGAATGATCTCCGCGCCGCGACCGTTATCGCCGAGTGTTTCCAAGGTCTGCTGCGGAACAGCCTTCACGCTCGCGGCGGTGCCAACCGGCATGAAAACAGGCGTTTCTACCGGGCCATGCGGCAGGTGCAGGGTAGCACGGCGGGCGTTCCCAATGGTGTTGTGCAGTTCAAAGCGAAGCGACATCAGCCTCCATTGTAGAAAGCCGCTGCATCCAAAAGAACACAATGCGTGCGCTGGTCTTCAATCCGGGAAGCAATTCGCTGAAGTTTGAGGTAATCGACACCACTCCGGGCCAGAAATACGCCTCCGGCGGCAAAAAACTTCTAAGTGCCGCAATTGAGAATTTTGGAAAAGAGCGGAAGCAGGCGACGCTCACCATTCTGAACGGACGTGCGACCGTGCATGAGGAGGATGTGGAAGTTAGGGACTTTTACTCCGCAACGCAGTTTGCCGTGGAGTGGATTCGGAAACAGGATGGCGAACTACTGAAGGGTCTTGACTTCATCGGAGTACGGGTTGTGCATGGTGGCACGTACTTCAATTCTGCTGTGCGCTGGGACGACAAGGTCCGGCAGAAGATTGAGTCTTTGGAGGACCTTGCACCGCTACACAATAAGAGCTCTCTGGCGATTATCGATGCGCTGGAGCCAAGTCTGCCAAAGATTCCTGTGGCCGCCACGCTGGACACGGCCTTTCACCGCACGCTGCCCGAGGTAGCTTGGCGCTATCCCATTGAGAGAGAAATCGCGGACCGGCACGGCATCCGCAAGTTCGGCTTTCATGGCGTTTCCCACCGCTACATGCTGGAGCGCTACGCAGAACTGACCGGCAAGGCGCCGGAGTCGTGTTCCTTGATCACGCTGCATCTTGAAAGTGGCTCGTCCGCATGTGCCATCCGGAAAGGTAAATCTGTCGAAACGAGCATGGGCCTTACACCGCTGGAGGGCCTGATGATGGGCAGCCGGTCCGGCAGTATCGACCCGGCGATTGTGGAGGTGCTGACCCGCAAGGAGAATATCTCCACCGAACAGGCGGTGGAATTGCTGAACAAGAAAAGTGGCCTGCTTGGCATCGGCGGGGATCTGGACACACGCGTTCTGGTGAAGCGCAATGACGAGTACGCGCGGCTGGCTTTGGACATGTTCGCCTATCGCGTTCGCCTGATGGCCGGCGCTTACCTCGCCGCGCTGGACGGTTCTGCCGGTAGGGCGGAAGCCGTCATCTTTGGCGCGGGTATCGGTGAGGACTCTCCCGCCATTCGTGCTGCCGTCGGTGACGGGCTTGGCTATGCCGGGCTGGATATGGATGTTGCCCTCAATGATGCTGCCATCAGTGGCGAAGCGCGTATCACCACCGCAGGTTCGAAGCTGGTGGCGTGGTCCATGCCTTCTGAAGAAGGGATGCAGATTGCGCACGAGTGTGCGATTGCGCTTGGCGGGTAAATTCGCTGTTTGTTTGATTTCTTCTCGCCAAAAGAACTGTATACGACAATCAACTTCCTCAGGCACTCACCGCTAGTTCGCAGGCGTCCAAACAGCAATGACTCCCCGCCGCGTTCTCGCCGTTGTCCTCCTCGCCACTTCGCTTTGCGCGGCTCAGCAGCCGCACCCGACCAGCACACCCTATGCG
>CALMAP010000300.1:0-16321 GCA_937859825.1 uncultured Terriglobus sp.
CACCGCACTCGCATGTGCATGGCTCCATCTAAAGCTATATGTAGATACACCCTAGAATGCGTTCCGAATGGGAAGCGATGCAGTCTGGCAGCAACACACACAAGGTAGCCATCCTCGACCAGGAGATGGAACTTCAGCCTCTCAGCATCGGTCCGGACGAAGCACAGTTCATGGAGTCGCAACGCTTCAGCCGAGAGACCATCTCGGGATTGTTCGGTGTACCTCTCCATCTACTAGGTGATTCGAGTAAGCTTTCGCGGGCCAGCACAGAAGAACTGAATCGTGCCTTCTATACGGACACCCTGAACCCAATCATCTCGCGCATAACGCAGGCGATTGCTCTCAAGGTGCTGCCACGCTCACCGGGACAGGCTAGCGATTACAGCGTTGATTTCGACGTGTCGGCTCGCCTTGCTGGAGATGAGACGGCTCAGATGAACCGCGTAGCAACGCTGCGACAGTGGAGCATCTCCACCATCAACGAACAACGGGAAGCGCTCGGCAAGCCTGCTCTTGGTATTGCAGGTGACCGTCTTCTCTCTCCATTGAACATGAACGTAATCGACATACACACGGGCGATGTGATCGCTCCCACTCAGCCCAGTTCGCCGGGAGTCTCGCTTGAAGCTTGAGATCCGTGTCTCAGAGGTACGGCCGGACGCAGACGGTAAAAGCATAGTCGGGACGATTCCATATGGGAAGCGCTCACATCGCCTTGGCAACTTCTATGAGGAGATCCGGCAAGGCGCGTTCGATGAGGCGATTCGAAGTGCTGATATCAGCATGCTTTGGGCGCACGATTTGAATGCACTATTGGGTAGGACAGCGTCAGGCACTCTTCAGCTTTCCTCGGACAGTTCGGGGCTGCACTATCGGTGTTTGCTGCCAGACACCACGCTTGGCCGTGATGTCAGCGCTCTGATTGCAAGGCGCGATATTCCTGGCGTCAGCTTTGGCTTTTCTGTACCTAAAGGCGGGGATGAATGGAGGCAGGATCTCAGAGAACTGACGGTTACACCACACCCTGCGTATCCGGACACCACCATCGCCCTTCGCTCTTGCCCTCCTGAACTCCTCACCGGCAAGGCCCTGAGTGAGTCGGATAGAATCCGCCTTGAACTCAAACTCGCGCTGCGATTGCGCAAGAAACTAACAAACAAAGGAAACGATTGAACAAGCTCCAACAGTTGCGCGAAAAGCGTAACAAACTGATGGCGGATGCCGCTAAGCTCATAGAGCAGGAAAACCTCACCACTGAACACCGCACGCAGGCAGACGCCATGTTGGCGGATGTTGACATCGTTGAAGCGGACATCTCTCGTGAAGAGCGCGTTGCGAAGTATGAGGCAGAGCAGCGTGCGACTACTAGGCCGCCTCGTCCGGGCTTCAGTGTTGATCAGGAAGCGGATACCGAGAAGCGTGCCTTCTCCGACTTCATACGATACGGCAGGGTTGAGCAGCGGGATCTCGGCGTAGGTCCTGTAGCGGGGACAATCACAGGAGGTTCGCAGTTTGTGCCTCAGCTTTTTGACCCTGTATTGGTGTCGGCCCGCAAAGCTGTTGGTCAGGTCATTTCAGCCGTTAACGTCCGCAAGACGGATAGCGGCGCTGCAATGAAGATCGCGCTTGAGAATGACACGGCGCTCGGCGTGACTGTCGTTGGTGAAAGCGCAGGCGTTACTGAAGCCGATCCTTCGCTGGCGTCCAAGATGTCAGGTGTCGACAAAATCACAACGGGCCTGGTTAAAGTCTCTTTGGAGGAGCTAGAAGACTCCGCCTTCAACATCGATGCATTTATTCGAGACAAGTTCTTCAAGCGCTACCTGAGGGGCGTCTCCAAGCTGATTGTGCAGGGTTCCACAAATGTGGAGAGCATTGTTACCACTGCAACGAGTGCCGGAACAGCTGCCGCTACGAACATGCTCACATATACCGATCTTCTTAAACTCTGGGCAGGTCTCGATCCTGAGTATCAGGCGAATGCTTCTTTCCTTCTGAATTCCAGCACTCGCGCTGCGCTGATGGGCCAGCTTGACACGCTAGGACGGCCCATCTTTGTCCCGTCGACGACGGCAGGTGCACCGGATACCCTCATTGGCCGGCCTATTCTGCTATCGCAGCATTTGGACAACATGGGCGCGGGTACTACACCTGTTCTGTTTGGCGACTTTACGGAAGGCTACACGTTGCGTACTGTCGGCGATCTTCAGGTGTTCCGGCTGGATCAGCTTTACTTACCGAGTGAAGGTGTGATTGGCTTCACGGCCTTCGCACGTGTTGGAGGCTATGCCACGGACGCGGGCACTCATCCAATTCAAAGCCTGCAAATGAAGGCCACCTAAACAAAGCGAAACACGGGCAGAGTGGGCACGACGCCTTCTCTGCCCCTTTAGCTGTTTACACATGAGAAAAGCTATCTTTGCGCTGGTCTTCAGCGCACTCTTAGCCCTGTCTCCGCTTGCGAAGGCGCAACAGGGGTTCGTTACCGTCTCAGGTTCCAATTTGATGGACTTGAACGGCACTAAGGCGAACGCTCAGGTTTGCGCACAAGCGGTTGATTTGGCTGGTAATCCTGTTTCGATCCGGACGGGTGGTGCAGGCGGAATCACGACAACGAATCAGGTGTGCACGGCTGCAAGTGCTGGGGCGTGGTCAATGCTCCTGCCGAACACGACGCTCGCACAGCCTTTGAACTCCTGCTTCAACATCACTGCCACGGACAGTCTGACAGGTGCCGATCTCATTGGGCCGGGATATAACTGCGTACAGCCCACCACGGATGCAACTAGCAAGTGGTGTTCTGGCGGCACATGTAACTTCGACAAGCTTCCGCCGATGAACAGGCCGACGCTGGCCAGCATTGTTCAGGGGCCAGCCGGAACCGTTGACGTTGTCGCTACGAAGTCAGCCGTACCTGGTACTCCTGCAAGCGTCGTGAACAAAGGAACGGCAAGCGCTGCGAAGCTGGAGTTCACAATCCCTGCGGGCATTGCCGGGCCGGTCGGTCCCAGTGGTGGGCCGAAGGGTGATAAGGGCGACAAGGGTGATCCTGGCGACATCACCTCCGCCTCAGGGAGGTTTGTTGGCAACGGTGCGGGTATCTACGGAACGCAATCGATGCAGACATCAGAAGTGCACTTCTTCGGTGATTCGCTGACGGCACGACCAGTGCTCACCACATCCTGGCCAGTGCATCTCGTGAATGATCTAGGAGGTGTTGCAGTCAATCGCGCGGTGGGCGGTTCGTTTGCAGCCGATGTCGCAAACAATCAGGTCTTCGGTCAAGAGAATCCGCAGGATACCGGTGAACCCGCGCGGCTTGTGATGGTTGGCACGAACGAGATGCTCTACAAGGGAGCCGGCCCATATGAGTCCGTATATCGCTCCGTGCATCAGGGGATCCTCGCATGGCTCGCAACACCTGCATCTTCTAAGGTCTTTGCGGCGGCCTGCAATCATGACGCAGGCTGGGTGGCAGATGACACTTACGGCATTGGCACAGCGCTCAGAAGTGCCACGTCGGGGGCGCAGCTCACGTGCGCACTGCCCACATCCGGTGGGGCGCTCTATGTGTGGTACCGCGTGATGGACGGCGGTGCCGGCGCGTTCTCCTACAGCGTCGATGGTGGAGCAAGCACGGCGCTCGCGACAGCCACAACACCGGCACTCGGACTGGCAAACAGCAATCCTTCTCAGGCAGTTGCTATGGTTCGCATCCCTGTGAATTCAGGCTCACATTATGTTCAGGTGCAGCCCGTCAACAGTTCGGGCATGGTCAGCATTCTGGCGGTAGGAACCGCGCCACGTGCACCGCTGTACACCGGGCCGGTGGTCTTCTCTGCTGGCGTTCCAAAGCCGAGTAACGCTCAGGCCTCAGCGGGCCAGATTGCAGCTGCGACGGCCTACAACACGGACAGTCTTGCTGATGCAGACCTTCTGCGAAGCGATGGACTGAGGATCTTGCCCGTCGATATTCAGCGTTATTACAATCCAGACGGCAGCGATCCGGGTAATGGAACCGCTCAGATGGCAGATGTGGTGCATCCCACTGCGCTCGGAGAGCAAGCCATTCTTAACGCGTTTGAGGCAGCGATGCAGTTCTCTCCCCGCGTCGCAAGTGGACGGCGTCGGCAGACCACCGTAACGACCGATTACACTGTGCAGCCTACAGACACAGATGTTATCTATCGTTCCGCAGACGGGTATGGTTCAGCGACACTTTCACTACCGTACCGAAACATGCCGGGCATCGTGCAGCGTATGTCGGTGCTGAACGATAACGGCGGCGGTGGTGCAATCGTGCGTCTCGTGCCTGCAGGAGGTGCGGCGCTGGTCGGTCCAGGACTCTCAGCGGATGGCAGCCTTTACCTTTTTTCAGGTGAATCGGTTGATATCAGCTTTCAGGATGACGGCTTCCGCTACCGCATCTCAGGACGGCAAACATCCCGCGACGGCGTCTCCGTGAATGGTGACAGCTTCGCCCTCTATCCGTCTGCCCGTACCTATATTGCACTGGGCGGTGGAAGGTCTACGGTGACGCTGTCTTGCACGGTCGGCAGTGCCATTCCTGCACCATTCCCTGAGGGAACCTACTTTATTCATGCCTTGGGTGCCTTACAGATAGCGGCTGCGTCGGGATGCACGTATCAGGGGCCAGTAAGTCTCCCGCCCGGCACTGGAATCACAGTAGCGAAGACCGGCAACGGCTGGTTTGCGATGTAGTGGTGAGATCCTACCTTGCAGGATCTCCCACGATCAATTGCTAGGCAGGCAACGGCGCTTCAGACTCAAACTCAGAGTAGGCTGCTCCGAAGCCCCTGTCTACGAAGAACTTGTTTATTCGTTTTCGCTTAGCTTGCCATGCGATTGCGTTCTTGCGAGCACGGACAATCTTGTCTGACAGAGCGTCTGCCTGCGTCTGGTTGAGCACGCACATGCCCAGCCCGAATGTCTTGTCATCCACAGCAATGAAGACGCCATTGTTGTTGGGCAGGTGTGTCAACTCGATCTCAGCAAGTGAATAGCCAGTGAGCATGGTTAAGACTCGGCTTAGGCTATCGGCCGTGTCTAGATCAATGTCTCGCACCAGCCACCACGTGTGAGACATCAGGATTTCTAGATGGACTTCGCGGCCTGTAGACGATACCTCGAATGGTACTCGATATGCGATTTCCATTGGTTTGTTCATCGGTGTCCCTCCCAGGGATGCAAATAAATTAGCGCGTCAGGGGAGGTCGCACAATCCTCTTTCTTTTTCACTCGCAAACATAGATACAAATAATCCTTGACAACCTATGACGTGAAGTCGAGCACGTTTAGCGAACAGAGAGCAACGACAAAACGCATCGGTGATCAGCCGGTACGCGGAACCCGAACCGATAGAAAAGCCCCACTTTGCCCATCGAGCAAGGTGGGGCTTTTCTTCGTTGCTGAGCGATGCCATGTACGCAAAGTACAGGGCGGCCTCACGGGCAAAGATCCGTCGAGTCTGTCACCTTGACCGGTGAGAACGGGGCCTTCATCGGGCCGTCTTCCATGAACCACCTGTGTACTCGCGCGCAGCCTCTAACTTGACAAGCGCACGGCACCGTTCGCTAATCGATGATGATTGCGCCATCTAAGGGCAGTTCGCCAGCGTCAGGGAGGGACTTACGAGGCGGAATCGGTGAGTCCGGAAGGTAGCCATTGTCGAACGCATAGTCCCTGCCCCTTCCGTGCGCATCTCTGTGACAACCCTTACATCTGCACTTCTCAGGATGAGAAATAGACCGAATGCGGTAGCACGGTTCGGAGCAGTAGTGCCTCTGGAGAGGTGGTCCCTTCGGCCCTGTCGCCTTGGCGTTCTTCTCTTTTGCCATGACGAAGGCTAACTCAGCGCGGCGTTATGTGCACGGAGTCGGTCTGCTACATCGGCAGGCAGTTCCACATAGTCTGACCCCGGTGCGATGGGCGACGGGATCGGAACGGGCCTGTCGTCGTGAAAGTAAAACTCAAAGCTGGTGATGAGCGCGTCCAAACCCATCACCAATGCATGTTCACGACTGTTCCCGTAGGTGATCGCCTCTGGGATATCCGGAAACGTCACGCTGAACTGCCCTCTGTCCTCAAGAACAAGAACCGCAGGATAGTACGAAACTTTAGTTCCCGGAACGTTCATGAGCGCACCCACGCATCTCCTCTAACGCTTTCGATCTCGGCCATAAGAGACTCTTAAGCTGCCAGCAACACCGGCAGCAGAATGGGCGCGGAGATACTCGCACCGGACAACACGTGGTCGCGAAAAGTTTTTAGATGCACTTCTTTGGTTGACATCACTCTCTCCAACACTACTCGGCCGGTCTGCTTTTGATTGCTTATAAGGTTTATGGCTCCGATGAGAGCTAGTCGAGTCTGCTTCTGATGATTGCCAAGAATACTTAGGTCAGCCTGCAAAACTTGCAGCGCTTCTGAACGACGCTCATTTTGTGAGAGTACAACACCAAGCAATGTCGACAAGCTTTGTCTGATGCTTGCCCACGGGCAGGTTTTTACAGCATTCTGGATCTCACCTACCGACTCCTTTGGACTTGTCTTGAGTAGCGCCACCAAGTACACGCGATAGCCTCTCCAATCACTTTCAGATCGCAGCCCGGACGTGGGAAGTGCTTGATCTTCAGTGATTGGAGATCCTCGCAGAAGGAGTATGGCCGCAAGGCTGTACCTTCCCGGAGAATAACCAGGAAAAGCTCGGACCAATTCCCGTGCCTTCTGCTCTGCCCGCTCTAAGTGGCCCATAATCCGATACTGAGTGGCCAGAGCACTTTGTAGTGCTGGATTAAGAGGTTCTGAAGCTGCTCGCTTGAGAGCCTGTCGCAGGGCTGTCTCACCCTCTCCGCTTTCGTTTAGAGCGCGCAGCAGACTCAGGAAAGCTTGGGTGTCCTTGGGATTGATGGAAAGCGCTAATCGGAAGTGGTCTGCCGCTCTTTTCGGCTTTCCTATAGCTAGAAGACATTGACCAAGTTCTGCTTCGATAACGGGATGATCTTTAAACGTGGACCTTACCTTATAGCCCTCTCGTGCAGCGGCGGAGTAGCTACCCATCTTTCTTAAGGTTGAGACGTAGCCATTAAACGCGACCGGATTGTCAGAGAAGCGATTCTGAATCGTCTTGTAGGCTGCTAGAGCTTCCGTATATCTGCCGGATTCTTTCAGTACGTCGGCTTCACCGTTCCACGCGTACGCTGAGTCGGGAAATTTAATTTTCGATAAGCGGTAAGCCGCTATGGACGCGTCGAACTTTCCTGAATACTTAAGAACCTCTGCACGTACATTGTAGATGTACGGATCTTCTACTCCCAAAGTATAAGCATACGTGGAAAGCTCATCTGCCATCTCTAGCTGATTTGCAGCTAGAGATACCGTTGCGAGTAGGCAAAGAGACTTGCCTAGGTGTACTCTCTCACTGTGAGTCAGCTTGAATCTGACTAAATCAGTAACATATCTGGTCACAAGATCCGCTCTTCCATCTAGGATCTGCTTCCTAATACCTTCAAGTTGCTTATCGATGTTGGTCTTAGTCTCGAATACCGAGAGCTTGCTGAAGGAGTTTTCTGTGTCCGAAGCCAGCAAATCGTCGACAGTGGCTTGAGTAGATGTCTTGCTTCGGATTCCGCGCATTTCGGCGCGTCCGAATAGGTCAAGGGTCCTCTTGGGACGGGTGGCGACACGCAAGCCACGTCTTAGGGCGGCAGCTACAGTTGAAAAGACTAAATTGGCAGAGAAAGCTAAGTCGGTCTTATTCAGTTCGAACAAGGCAGATACAACAACTCTGTTAAGAGCATCACGATCGCCTTGATTTATGGCCAACACCAACTGTGAATAGGTCTCAAGGTGATCTAATTCAGCTTTAAATTCGGTTCTGCGGTTTGGCAAAATGTCTTTGATGGCCTGTGCAAAGGCGCCCTCGACAGTCTCTACTGCCTCTTGGCTAGCAAACACCTCTTGTACGAGGGCATCAAGCTGCGGAAATGGAGTGATAATTTCGAGAAGGGAGCGTTGACTCGCACGAACATTCGGGGGAAGTGGCGCAGAGAGAAGGCGATTGAGCAACTTCATACGCACTGACGAGTCGATGACGTCGTCAAGGTATGCTGCGCAAGCCACTCGACTCGTGAGGGTGAGATCGGGATTCAGTGACGAGAGGGTAAGGAAGAGAAGATCCTCGATTTGCTTGGCTGCAGCTGTCGCGTGCGCAGCTTCGGCCAAGGAGTTTACCTCTACCACTTCTAGCGAGGTACCGAGGTTTACAAATTCGGCCAGCTCACTTTCCGAAGTCAAGCGATCAGGGAAAGAAGGAACGACCGAGACAAGGTCCCGCTCGTCCTCCACCACTGCTCTCCCAACTCGTCCCGAGATCAAGGCTTTCATCAGGAATACGTCTCCGTAGCTATGCCAAGTCTTCCCGAGAGGTCCTGAACGACTGCCCAGATGGCTTCGCCGAGAGCTTCTGTGGGCTGCTTGCAAGATATTTTTTCGATCGCCTTGTGGTCGAAGCTCCGATGAATGTGAACCTCTATGAAACGATCTCTTGTGCGATCACCATCAGAGAAGAGGAGCATCCCTTGGTAGTCATCTTGTGTTGTGGAGGTCGTCATTGAGCTCTCATGCTTTGCAACTGCCAATTTATCCCGATCTGACCAAATACTGATGTAGCCGTACGGTTTGCAACGCTCTGGCCGTATCCCGTGCCTCTTCACGAAATCGTAAGAGTTCTCCTCAAGTAGTGAAGCACGTTCACGAATCGTCACCTCCCGAAGCTGCATGCACGCGGGACCATAGGAGATCAGGCCTCTGCAGGTCAGGGAGAGCGCCCCGAATACTATCTCGGATGCCATACTGCCGAACATGAGGGCGTCTACCGAACTTCTCTGCCGGTCAAAGGCCTCTTCCGCAGCTTTCCGCGTTCCGGCACGAACACCCTGATGGTAGTTTGCATACAGCGTCGTGTCTCGCGAGATGAAGTCTTTGAGAAACGACAGGTCGCAGTTGACAGTTACTACGCTGTTTTGGACGGAACGCTGGAAGTCAGAGACTACAGTCTCAATACCCCTCGCTTGAGCGTCATCGATCGCCTTATTGAAGCGCGCAGTCAGAGCCGATTGCTCCTCAGCGCGTGCGGCGAGGCGGACATTCGGTGCTCCAACGTGTGTTTGGCAGGTCTGACAGCGGTCAGACACCTCAGGCAAGGATGAGTCACAGATTGGGCAGTTGGGCATGAGGTACTAACGTCGAACCGTTATACCAAATGTACTCAACGTTCAGACTCGTTTGCTTCGGAATTCGATCAGGTCAAGTTCTTGGCCAACGAAGGGCGTCACAGGACCACATCTGCGCAGCGTATCCCTTTCGTATCCCCTTCAGCCAAACGCAAATCGTAAGTTGGTGAGAGCGCTGGGGCTCGAACCCAGGACCAGCGCCTTAAAAGGGCGATGCTCTACCAACTGAGCTACGCTCTCACTTGCTCTAGGATACTTCATTCCGCGACGACAGATGAGTTGTGCTCTGTTGACAAGCTACGACTGGCCTGCTGCCACCTTGCGTACGATGTTCGATGTGGAGAAGCCTTGCACAGTGGGCACGATCTCGACGCGGCCGCCATAGGCCTGCACCATTTCATGACCTACGACTGTTTCAATGGAGTAGTCCCCACCCTTGACAAGCACAGTGGGTCGCAGGGCGTCGATCAGTTCCAGCGGCGTTTCCTCATCGAAGAGCGTTACCAGGTCCACTGCCGCGAGCGCAGCCATCACTTTGGCTCGCTCCAACTCTCCAACGATGGGGCGTGTCGGGCCTTTCAGGCTGCTCACCGACCGATCCGTGTTCATGGCGACCACCAGTTTGGTACCGAAGCGGCGGCAGTCTTCCAGCAATGTGATGTGGCCCACATGCAACAGGTCGAAGCACCCGGTCGTGAACACAATCGTCTCGCCTGCAGCGCGCCATTCTTTCACACGTGCAACGGCACGGTCGCGTTCAAGTACCTTCTCCGCGGATGTGACGACAGGCGAGCGGGTAATGCTCTGCACAATCTCAGACGCCGTTACAGGAACGGTGCCCAGTTTGCCCACGACGATCCCGGCCGCAAGGTTTGCAAGTTCGAGAGCATTCGCAAGCGACATTTTTGCCGCGAGAGATGCGGCGAGCGTAGCGATGACTGTGTCGCCCGCGCCGGAGACATCGAAGACTTCGCGCGCTCTTGCCGGAGAGTAGAGATCCTCTCCATCCTCACGCAGCACTCGAATGCCGCGTTCACTCATGGTTACAGTAAGGAAGTCGATGTTCACGGCCTGCAGCAACCCGTGTGCGGCCGCGAGCAGCGCAGTAATGTCGTGTGACGGCTCACCCGTTGCGACGGAAAGCTCGTTCAGGTTCGGGCAAATCGTGGTGGCGCCGCGGTAACGCGTGAAGTCTTTCGTCTTGGGATCGACGAGCACCGGAATCCCCTGCTCACGCGCAGCGGCGATGACTGCCTGGCAAACCTCTTCGGTAAGCGCGCCCTTCGCGTAGTCGGAAAGCACGATGGCGTCAACGTCATGCAGCGCCGCAACTGCAAGATCGCGCAAGCCTGCACTTTCCCCCGGCAGTGCCTTGTCCATGCTTTCGACGTCTACGCGCAGCAGCTGCTGTGTCCTGCTGACCACGCGAGTTTTTGTGATGGTGGGCGCGGCACATGCGAGAAGGCCGCTGCTATCCACACCGGCATCGGCCATCAGGCGCTTCAGTTCGCGCCCGTCCGCGTCGTCGCCGATGCGGCCGCACAAAACTGCACGTAGACCGAGGCCCGCGAGGTTCATCGCAACGTTGGCCGCCCCGCCCGGGCGTACAGATTGACGACTCTGCCGCAATACAGGCACAGGAGCTTCGGGCGAGATGCGCTCGACATCGCCTATCAAGTAGCGGTCGATCATCACATCGCCAACAACAAGAACACTCAATTTTTGAAAGCCGCTCTCGAGCAGATCAAGCGTTCGGGACAACTCTGGCAACATCAGGCAGCCTCACTTCCGGCATTTGGGATGGAATCCTGCATCAGGGAATGCAGCGCTTGTAGCGCCTCCTGAACGGTGATGGAAAAGATGCACTTTTTGCGCTGCTCCACACACGTATCCAGTTCGCATCCCCAGCAATCGACGCGATGGTAGACAACGGCGCGCCGGGAGCAAACTGGAAACCAACCTCCGGGCTTATTGCGTGCAGAAAAAATGCCGAGAACACGCGTGTTGACCGCGGCCGCCAGGTGCATCGGACCACTGTCGTGTCCAAAGAAAGCCGCTGCTTGCTGGAACGCGGCGGCACTCTCGCGCGGCCTGAGCATGCCACAGGTGTTGAGCACCGGTCCGGCGCCGGCCGTGCTACGCCATTGCGACGCGGCCTCATCGCACAAGGCACGTTCTTCCTGCGCTCCCGCCAGCATCAGTCCCCAACCCGGGTACTGCGCTGCAACCACTCCTAGAAAGTTCTGCCAGTTACGCAGACCCCATTCATTCGACTGGACCTTGGTGCCGAGACTCACGGCGAAAAAGCCTGGCCCTTGCAGTGGCGCCAGCACTGCTTTTGCTTTCGCAATTTCCGCTCCATTGAAGCAAAGGTCCCAGTGCGAGCGGTCGAACAGGGAAGCAGTGCCAAGGGTGGTCAAAGAGCGAAGAAGGCGCTGCGCCTCCGGCTCCCGTACACCTTCTGCATCCTCATGCAGTGTTCGGGGATCGCCGGTCTCAGGGATGCCGATGATCCTGGAGGCGCCAAGCGTGCGTAGAAACCTGCTGTCGCGCTCTACCCTTGAGAGCTCCGGCGTTGCCTTGAGATAGACAATCACATCCGGGCGGAACCACCTCAACTTCAAGATCAGTTGCAGCAGCTTGAACGGGGAACGCAGCCCCACAGGATACGGCTCGTACGAGTGCACCAGGCCAGAGTTTTCAAGGACCGCAGCAGAAGCTGCGGCACGGGAGGCGACTGGAAAGTTGGTAAGCATCCGGCGCTCTGCGTTTGGGAAGGCCCTGGCGATCAGATGAAGACTTGGCAGCGCAACCAGTGTGTCGCCAAGGCTGCCGAGCCGATAGATGAGAACTCGCTTTACACGTGGGTCGACATGCACGTTTCCCTGGCCGCCCGTTACACTCATGCCTGACCATGGTACAAGATCAACCTTTCGCTCCGGTTCCAGTAAGCGCCGCATGCGCCTCTGCTGCTGAGACCATGAAGCGAATGAACTTTTTGAGCCGGTTCTGGCATGCAGAGCCTATTCAGGTAGAAGAACTTGACCTGGTTGCGGCACTGCACGCAGCAAATTTTCAGCTCTGGCACTTTGAGGATGAGGCACGTGATCCTCTAGCATCGGATGAGCAGATCGCTTCTTCAAAGCGGTCCATCGATAAGGTGAACCAACGCAGAAACGACCTCGCTGAGCTCATCGATGCAACTCTTCTGGAGAACCTTGGTCATCATGATCAGCCTGGCATTCCGTTGCATTCCGAAACACCGGGCCAGATGCTTGATCGGCTCTCGATTTTATCGCTCAAGCTCTTCCATACTGCCGAAGAGACGCATCGGGAAGACGCATCGGAAGCACATCGAGAACGGAACCGTACACGGTTGAACGTGCTCCGCGAACAGCAAAACGATCTTGCCGGATGTCTCGCTGAGCTATGGGCGCAGGTCATGCGTTGGCAACGGCGGTTCAAGCGGTACCACCAATACAAGATGTACAACGATCCCGAGTTAAACCCAGTACTGTATCGAGGAAAGCAAACTCGACCAGCAGATTGATATACCAAAGCACGCCAGAACGCCTGTTAGGCTTGCTTGACCGGCCGTTATACGCTTGGGTATAACGCTGAAACCGGGAACAACACGTGTGAGGACTGGATACTCACGCCTGCTTCTGTTCTCAACAGGAAAGCCAAATTATGCCCTCTGTGAAAACAGCCCCAAAAGCAACTAAGGCAACCGGTAAATCTTCCACGAAACCTGCGCGCACTCTGGCGGGAACGAGTGCAGCATCGAATGGCGTGCGCGAGTCCATTCTGGTGGACTATCAGAAGGCCGTGACTCTGATGCAGCAGGGCGACTACAGCGCGGCCCATCCGGCGTTGAAGAAGTTGTTGGAAGAAGCCCCTCCTCAATTCACCGATCGCATTCGGATGTATCTTGCGGCGTGTGTCGCTCACGCGAACAAGCCGGATGCCGAGTTCAGCAGCCCTGAAGAGCAATATGACTATGCAATTTCTCTGCTGAATGATGGTCGATACGAGGACGCACGCGATGAATTGAACGAGATCATCGCCAGCAAGAACGACGCTGATTACGCGTTCTATGGGTTGGCCGTGGTTGCCTCGATGACGGGTGACAGCCAGACATGCCTGGATAAGCTGACGGAGGCGATTCGCCTGAATACCAAGAACCGCATCCAGGCGCGCTCCGATTCGGATCTTCAAGAAATGGCTGACGATCCCCGCTTTACGGAGCTGCTTTACCCCGACGCGTAACGTGCTTGTTCCTCTTGATCCTGAGGTTACGACCAGAACTGGTCTGTGCTGTTCCGCAGAAGTGGTATGAGGGCCAACGCACGTTGAACGCAGCGAAACAGTTACGCGTGGTTGCGATTGGCGGCGGTACCGGGCTTTCAACCTTGCTACGCGGATTAAAACGGTATGTAAAGCCGGTGCTTTCGGTCACATCCACAGACCCGGCCGACACGCAGTTTTGCCCCATCGTTCAGTTGTCCGCCGTGGTTACCGTAACGGACGACGGCGGCTCTTCTGGCAGGCTTCGTAAAGACTTCGGCATGCTTCCGCCGGGAGACGTGCGAAACTGCATCGCTGCGCTCTCAGAAGACGAACTGCTGCTTTCACGTCTATTCCAGTTCCGCTTTCCTGAAGGTGAGAAGGGTCCCGCGGCGGACCAGTCCCTCGCGGGACATTCGTTCGGCAATCTTTTTCTGGCCGCACTCACCCACATTACCGGTGACTTTGCTCAGGCAGTGCAGATGTCTTCCCAGGTACTCGCCGCGCGTGGCCAGATATTTCCCGCCACCAACACAGACGTCCGTCTGAGCGCGCTGATGGACGATGGCACTCTGGTCGAGGGTGAAACGAACATCACAGGATCGCATCGCACCATTCGCGAACTGCGACTTGAGCCACATGACGTTCCACCGCTGACACAAACACTTGAGGCCATCGCTGAGGCTGACCTGATCACGATCGGGCCTGGATCGCTGTTCACGTCGCTTATTACCAATCTTCTGGTGCGAGGTATCCCCGAGGCGATCGCAGCATCGCGAGCGACACGGGTGTACATCTGCAACCTTATGACGCAGGCAAATGAGTCACTGGGCCTTACCGCCTCGCAGCATCTGCAGCGGATTGAAGAGCACTGCGGCACGCGCATCTTCGATTATGCCCTGGTCAACACCGCACCCATTTCTCCGGACCTGCTGGCTCGGTACGCATTGGAAGGTCAGGCACCCATCACGGCTGATCTGGACGAGGTAGCAGCGCGCAGCACAGTTCCGATCATCGGGAACTACGTGCATGAAGGACACCTGTTACGCCACGATTATGACCGGGTCGCTGACACTCTCATTCACCTGGCAAGAATCGGCAGGCCCAGTGCATGACTGCCGTCACGCCTGTTCTTGACGGTTATGGTGTACGCCTGCGCCCCTTAACACTGGATGAAGTGGGTCCGTTGCACGACACACACGATGATGCAACATGGAAGTTTATGTCAGAGACAGGCTCGACCACGGCGCTGCTTCACGCATTCGTGGAGCGAACCGTCGCCGGGATGGATGCCGGGACGTGTCAGGCCTGGGTAAGCACCGTTTTGAAAGACGATGGAACCTCGCAGGTGGTGGGCTGCAGCCGTCTCGCAGACCTGAATTGGCAACATCGCACAGGGGAGGTGGGTTGGACCTGGGTAGCACCTTCCTACCGTGGCACAGGCCTGAACGTTCGCGTCAAACTCCTGCAGTTGCGCCACGCCTTCGAGACGCTGAAGCTGCGCCGCGTGGCACTTAAGACCCACCATGGCAATCTTGCATCGCAACGCGCAATTTTGAAACTCGGCGCAAAATACGAGGGCGCTTTTCGCAATCACATCATCATGCCCGACGGTAGCTCCCGCGACACGCTCTGGTATTCGATTCTCGACTCAGAATGGCCCGAGGTAGAGCGACACCTGCTGGAGCGGATCGAGAAGGAACCCTTACCAGCAACGGCGTAGGTTTACCAGCAGCACGTAAGATAGAGGGATGGTTGAAACCCTGCCGGTCGCGGAGAACTCGGACCTTGCTTCTACCGCCACAGTCGTTCGCAACATACGCAAGACAATCCTTCCAAACGGCATGATCGTCCTGACGGAAAGCATGCCGCACACGCGCTCCGTGGCGATGGGTGTCTGGATCAACTCCGGTTCGCGCGACGAGCAGCCCAGCCAGAACGGTCTCTCACACTTCGTCGAACACATGGTCTTCAAAGGCACCCGCAACCGGGACGCGAAGCAGCTTGCCCGTGAGACGGACGCGATAGGCGGGAACCTTGACGCGTTCACCGGCAAAGAGACGATCTGCTTCAATATCAAAATTCTGGATGAGAACCTTCTGGCTGCGATGGACATTCTCGCGGACCTGGTTTTGAATCCTGTCTTCGCACCGGCAGACATTCAGCGTGAGCAGTCTGTCATTCTCGAAGAGATCAAAATGGATGAGGACAATCCGGATTACCTCGTGCACGAGATACACACGGGAAACTTCTGGAAGGGTGACCCGCTCGGCCGCTCGATTCTCGGGACGGCGCATACTGTATCCGGCTTCGATGAAGGAACGGTGCGGAACTTTCACGACTCCCGCTTTGTTCCCGCCAACATGGTCTTTTCGGCTGCGGGAAATCTGCAGCATGAAAGCATGATCGATCTGGTGTCGAAGTACTTCGGCGAGCTTTCCGCCCTGAGCGCACCGGTCGAACGGTTCGCCGCACCGGCGGTCACGCCGCATGTAACGCTGCGGGACAAGAACTCGCTGGAACAGGTACAGCTCTGCCTTGGCGTACCGGCCCCTGCCGTGGATTCCCCGGACCGCTACGCCCTTGCCCTGCTCAACAGCATTCTTGGCGGTGGCATGAGCTCCCGCCTCTTTCAAACGGTGCGGGAAGAGGCCGGCCTCGCCTACTCCATCTACTCGGAAATGTCGCCCTATCGTGATACGGGTGCGCTTTCCATCTATGCGGGCACTTCCATCGAGAAGACGCCGGAGATGGTGCGCCTTATTCTTCAGGAGCTTCGG
>CALMAP010000300.1:16331-17062 GCA_937859825.1 uncultured Terriglobus sp.
CTCTCAAGGAACAGCCGGTAAACGATGAAGAACTGGAACGCGCCCGAAATCAGGCAAAAGGCAACTTCGTGCTCGGACTCGAGAGTTCTTCCGCGCGCATGTCTAACCTTGCCCGGCAGCAGATGTACTACGGCCGCTTCATGTCGCTCGACGAAATCACGGAGCAAATCGAAAAGGTCACCGTTCAGGACATTCAACGTGTGGCACAGAACCTCTTCCGGCCGGAATTAATCTCCCTCACACTGCTAGGCGATCTTGGCGAAACAAGGTTCACGCGTGAAGACCTGGTCTGCTGATTCGTAACGAAGCTGCTAGAGTTTCTGTTGTCGAAAGCCCCACGCCATGCGTCGAACACGGGTGGGGTGAACTTACCACCAACCCACCTGCCAGGAAGGGCCTGATGCTCCGGAAAAGCTGGATCAAAAGCAACCACGCGGAAGAGGGCTTTACGCTGATTGAGTTGCTCATTGTGATGTCCATCATCATCATCATCGTCACGATCGCACTGCCAAACATTACTCGCTATAAACGTCAAGGCAATGAGACCTCAGCCGTGGGCTCTCTTCGCGCCATTGTTGCATCGGAACTGCAGTATCAGCAGACCTATCCGCAGAACGGCTATGCCTGCTCCATGGGAGCCATGGGCGGCGAGAAAGGTGCGACACCTACCCCTGCTGCCGCCGGTCTACTGCCAGCAGATCTTGCCAGTGGAACCAAGGCCGGATACATCT
>CALMAP010000301.1:0-3829 GCA_937859825.1 uncultured Terriglobus sp.
AGCTGATCTGGGTGCACGCCGTTTCCGGTGGCGAGACGGTCGCAGCGGAGCGGCTGGTGCGATCGCTGGAAGCGGCGCTGCCGGGATATCGCATCGTCCTCTCCACAACGACGCCGACCGGTCAAAAGGTCGCTCGCGAGCGCTTCGGTGTAGATCGTGTCTTCTTCTACCCGCTGGATTTCGCCTTCGCCGTGCGGCCATATCTCCAAGCGTTGCGGCCGAAGCTGCTTATTTTGATGGAAAGCGAACTGTGGCCGCGCATGCTTGCGGAGTGTGAACGGGCCGGTGTTCCAGTGGCGGTAGTGAACGCGCGCGTCAGCGACCGCTCTTTGCCACGCTACCGTGCTCTGCGCTTTCTCTGGAGACCGCTACTGGCGAAGGTAGCGTTGCTGCTGGCCCAGAGCGATGTGGATGCGGAGCGCTGGATCACGATCGGCGCGCCTGCGCAGGCCGTGCAGACCACCGGCAATCTGAAGTACGACATCGCCGTGCAAGGCGAAAGCCCGCTGGTGACGCTGCTGCAAAGGCACCTTCAGCCGGCTGCAAAGGTGCTCGTCTTCGGCAGCACGCACCAAGGCGAAGAGAGCATCCTTCTCGACTGCTTCCGGCACCTGCTTGCGCCCACGCCTGATCTTTTGCTCGTGCTTGCGCCGAGGCATCCGCAACGCAGCAAAGATGTTGTGCATGAGATTCGCGAGGCCGGACTTGCCCCTGCGCTCTTGAGCCAATGGCGGCTCGCGCCCGAGCCGGTCAAAGCGGGCACCGTGCTCGTTGTGGATACCGTAGGAGAACTCGCGCCGCTGTACGGGATGGCCGCTGCAGCCTTCGTTGGCGGCAGCCTGGTGCCGCAGGGTGGACACAATCCGCTGGAGCCCGCGCAGTTTGGCGTGCCGGTCCTGATGGGGCCGCACTTCGAAAACTTCCGGACCATGGCGGAAGGCATGCTGGCGGTGCACGCGATCACCATTGTGAACAACGGCAGTCTCTGCGCGGCATTGCAGGACGCACTGCTCGAGAACAACGGCGGGAAGCGGGCACACGAGTTCTATCTCTCCCAGGCGGGTGCAACGGATCGAACGATCACGGCCCTTCTCGCCCTGCTTTCGCAAAGGGTGCAGCAGTGAGTGCGCGACGGCCTCTACTGCTGCCGCTGGTTCCGCTGTATGCAGCAGGTATGGCATGCAAGACTCGACGTTTCGATAAATATCGAAGCCTTGCAAAATCGTTGCGCGATCCGGTGATCAGCGTAGGCAGCCTGTCGGCTGGAGGAGCGGGCAAGACGCCGTTTCTGATCGCGCTGGCGGGCCTCGTGCGCGAGATTGGCTACGCACCGGACGTGCTGTCGCGCGGCTACGGACGAAGCTCCCGTGGCGTGCTGCGTGTCGATCCGCACGGCCGGGCAGAGACCTACGGCGACGAGCCGCTGATGCTGGCGCGGATGCTGGGCTGCCCGGTGTACGTGGGCACCGAGCGGTACGAAGCAGGAAGGGCAGCGGAGCGGGAAGGCCCGGACAGCGGCCGGCGTATTCACCTGCTGGACGACGGCTTCGGCCACCGCAGGCTGGCACGTACGGTCGATATCGTTCTGCTTACCGCGCAGGAACTGGAAGAAAACCTGCTGCCGGCCGGGAACCTCCGTGAACCGCTGACGTCTCTGCAACGCGCAGACATCCTGGTCCTGCACGCGAGTGAAGAGCGCGAAGTTCGTTCTGTAGCCGAGCGATATGCATCGTCACCGGCAAGGCGGCCGATCTTCTGGACAATTGAGCGCAAACTCACGCTGCCCAGCGCGATGCCCTTGCGGCCGCTCGTCTTCAGCGGTATCGCGCGGCCGGCGGACTTTGAAGCGATGCTCCAGCGACGGGGTGTAGAGGTCGCTTCCCATGTGCGTTTTCACGATCATCATCGCTACACTCAAGCCGATATCGAAACGTTGCTGCGCAAGTCTCGCGCGGCAGGTGCGGACGGTTTTCTGACCACCTCAAAAGATGCCGTAAAGCTGGACACGGCGATGCGTGAAGCACTTGGCCGGGCGGGAGCACTGGCCGTAGCGGATGCGGTCGTGTCCTTCATCGAAAGGAGGACGTATGCAGAGGACTTGAGACGGCTTCTGCGCGAGCGGACCCGCCTGGGCACCTTCGTTGTCGGCGCGGAGCAGACGTGGTGAGCGCAGGGGAACAGCAATGGCAACAGCCGCGCATCCTGATCGTGCGCGTGGGCGCCATGGGCGACGTGCTGCACGGCATGCCCGCTGTGGCTGCGCTGCGACAGGCCCTGCCGCATGCTTTTCTGGGCTGGGCCATCGAGCCCCGCTGGTCTTCTTTGCTGCAGGCCGGAAGCCCTGCGCGACCGGGTACACCGGCGATGCCGCTCATCAATTGCCTTCACCCCGTGGAGACGCGTCTCTGGTCCAGCCGTCCGTTCTCATTCGCGACGGTCCGCAGCATCCTGCGGCTTGGCCGGGAACTGCGACAGCAGCGCTACGATCTCGCCATGGACCTGCAGGGGTCCATTCGTTCGGCGGTAATTGCAAGACTGAGCGGCGCGAAGGCGGTCATGGGGAACGCCTTCCCACGTGAGAACGCGGCGAAACACTTCTATGGCCTTCGCGTGCGAACCACCAGGTCGCACGTGGTGGAGCAGGCGGTTGAGATCGCCTCTGCCGCACTGCAGCGGTGTCTGCCTGGAGCAGAAGCGCTCACACCAGGAACGCCAGCCTTGCCGCGGGACACAGGCGCGGAGGCATGGTGCGACGCGCTACTCGCTGCAGAGTCGCGCCCCCTGGTTTTTCTCGCGCCCACTGCGGGCTGGGGAGCAAAGGAGTGGCCCGCGGAGCGATACGGAGCGGTCGCCGCAAACTTGCAGGCAAACGGCTGCCGGGTGCTGGTGAATGCTGTGAGTGAGGGCGACCCGGTCGCCGCTGTAGTGATTGCGGCGGCGAAGCAGCTTGGTGCGGTTGGGACAGAAGCCGTGAGCAGCACCTTGCCGCAACTCACCGCGCTGCTGCGGCGTACGTCTCTGGTCGTGGCGGGTGATACCGGCCCGCTGCACCTTGCGGCTGCGCTCGGGCGTCCGGTGATTGCTCTCTTTGGACCAACAAATCCCGCCCGGAATGGGCCTTACAGCACTCCCGCGATCGTTCTGCGAGATCCCGCAAGCACGACGGACCACCGCAGGCGTCCTTCCACGGAAGCCGGGCTGCTGCGCATTCCGGTGGAGGCGGTGGTTGCGGCTGCGCGGAAGATGCTCATGCTGTGATCCCCGTAGACCTGTCATCTCTCCACTGCGCCGCGCTCCCCTCCAGTCAAAAGGACAGTTCCGTGGGTAGGTCAAGAAAGCAGATCCCTACGCTCCGCTACGGGATGACAGGCTCTGACCTGCGGGACCACAAACTCGATGGATGAGGAGCGAAATGGAATCTAAACGCTGAATGAGAAAATAGAACGTTCGCACCTAGCCTGCGGACGCGGAGTGACGTTGAGCGGAGAGAAAAGCCGAGTAGCAGGCCAGCCATGGACGGCGGAGCGGATCGTTCGCCGGATAAGGGTGCCTCTGGGGTTCCTGTTTGCCGCGGCGTTTCTCTTCTTTGCCCGTCCCACGCCGATATCGCTTCTGTTCTCATTACTGCTTGTGGTGCCAGGCCTTTGGCTGCGCGGCTATGCCGCGGGTTATGTGAAGAAGAATGCGGAGCTGACCACCACCGGCCCCTACGCCTACACGCGCAACCCGCTCTACCTGGGCAGCTTTTTAGCAGCATTCGGCTTTGTTGCGGCTGGCACCGTGCTGCTCCTGCTGCTTGCGTTCCTTCTGCTGTTCTTCGGGATCTACC
>CALMAP010000301.1:3858-11199 GCA_937859825.1 uncultured Terriglobus sp.
GCATCCGGTCCGAGGAGCGCTTTCTGGCCGCGCACTTCAGCAACTTCAGCGACTACATGCAACGTGTGCCAAGGCTGTTTCCATCACTGCTCGGGTCGCTGAAGAAGAGTCCGGAAGTGGAGCGCGGCAGCTTCTCCAGTGCGCTCTATCGTAAGCACCGCGAGTACAATGCTTGCATAGGTGCGGCGGCGCTTTATGCAACCCTCCTTGCGCTCCACGCACTGCGGCAGTACGGCATTCTGCCTGCCTCGTTGCGCTGGTAGCCGCAGATCTTCCCGCAGGAAAAGGGGCCCCGCAGGATTTGAATTGTCTTCAAAGATCGTCGCTGTTACTTGTGTGTCTGCTGATGTCCGGACTTGCCGGGCTGCACGCACAGAAAGAAGGCATTCCTCCTGCGTCCGCACCACCAGTGCTGCCGCCAACGCCCGGCTATAACTTTCCCCAGCACGAAACGCTGACCTTTACGGTGGACTGGCGTGTGTTCACCGCTGGCCGTGCTGTCTTCCAGCTTGACCAGCAGGCGAACCAGATGCACGTGCAGGCAACGGCCGATACAGTAGGCGCGACCAACATGATCTACCAGGTGATCGACCGCTTCCAGTCCAACTTCAGCACGCAGACGGGCTGCTCCAGCGGTTTCAGCAAGCAGACGCAGGAAGGCCGCCGCAAGATCCAAAGCGAACTGGTGTTCACTCCAGGGGCGTCTGCACCGTCGCCGAAGCCTGGCACCGCTTCCCTGCTCGGCACGCAGGCACTCACCGAGCGCAACCTGGTGAAGAACACCACAAAGCAGCAACAGGGCCAGATTCCCGCCTGTTCCATCGATTCGCTCTCCGGCATCTTCTACATCGCATCACAGAACCTGCAACTCGGCCAGGACCTGCACCTGCCGCTCGCGGACGCCATGCGTACGGTGGGTGTGACGGTGAAGGTCGAGGGCCGCGAAGATGTGCGAACGCCGGCTGGAACGTTCTCAGCGATCCGCGTCCAGCCCACAGCAGACGCAGGTGTGGTGAAGAACCGCGGGACGATCACGATCTGGTACACCGACGACGCACGCCATTTACCTGTTCAGATTCGCGCCAAGCTCTTCTGGGGAACGTTGACATTCCACCTGCAATCGGTGGAGCTGAGATAGCTGTCCTAGAACTCGTTTCGTTCCAGGTGGCTCTCCGTGCGCTGTAAGGATGCGCTCTCGTCTGGAAAGGCCGCCTTCAGGGTCACGAGCAGCTTTGCGGGCGAGTAACTCTCGACCCGGTAATCGCAAGGGCAGGACTCAAATGGGCACTCTCCCACCAGGAAGAGCTTAGGGACCGGGTATTCTGCCCTGATGATGCCGAAGAAGGCGGAGCAGTTCTCGTTGCGCATGGCCGCGTTCATCACCACGCCGTGAACGTTCGGGAAAAGCTGCAACGTCTCAAGCGCTTCTTCGCAGGAATATGCGGTGATGACATTGAACTTCGCGGTCTCCAGAACGAGTTTGCGGCTGGAGATACTGCCGGCGTGTTCCTGGTCCACAACGAGAAAGCAGGGTCGAACCATTCGGTTTCCTTTCGCGGCGTGGCGCCTGAAAAAGGATTCTACCCTGCCAAAGATGGCTGCGAAACGCTGCTGCTCTCGATATCTTTTGGGCCCAGTCCTGGTTCCTGCTCAGGTGGAAACACACGGTGCAATGTTTCCAGAAGCACGCGTGGGGAGTAATTGTCCACAAAGTAGTCCGCATCCAAGGTTTCTGCACGCTCCACATGGCCCACCAGCAGGCGGACAGGGACCGGGTACTTCTCCCGGATGTCATGCAGCAGCGAAGCACACTCATGCTCATGCAGGATGGCATTCAGCACCACGGCGTGGACTCGCGGAAAGCGCTCCAGCGTGGCAAGCGCTTCGTCGCAGGAATACGTGGCAATTACATTGAACTTCGCGGACTCCAATACCAGTTTGCGGCTAGATATGCCGCCATCTACCGGAGGATCGACGATAAGAATGCAGGGCCGTACGAACATGGCAGAAAGCTCCAGCAGCACCCGTTCAAGGCCTGACCGCAACAACGACGCGTTGCGTCCCACGCAGGTCAGCGCGGAAAACCACATCAGACCAGCTACACAGCATTTGCTTCAGTAGGTCCGTTCGACCCGCCGTTTCCATAACAAGAAACCCGTCTGGACAAAGTCTATCCTGCGCATTTGATATTAGGCGCCGATAGATATCATGTCCGTCTTCACCGCCGAACAGGGCGAGATGTGGTTCATGGTCTCGCACCTGAGCATGAAGCGAAGAGCCTTCAGCAAAAGGAATATACGGAGGATTGGAAACGATCACGTCAAACTGTTCCTCCGGCTCAAGTGTCTGGAAGATATCACTGCGGCAGAAACGGACTCTACTTGTCAGGGAAGGATTGTTCAGTTCGCTAGCGAACACTGCGTTCTTTTTTGCCACTTTCAAAGCGGCGGCGGAGATGTCGATCGCAGTCACGATGCTGTCGGGCAGTTCCAGGGCAAGCGTTATCGCAATCGCGCCTGAACCCGTTCCAACATCGGCGATTCTCACCTTACTGTGCCTGTCCGGGATGCGCTCCAGCACAGCGGTGATGATGTCTTCCGTCTCAGGCCGGGGGATGAGCACGTCTGGTGTGACGAGAAATTCGCGACCGTAGAACTCCTGCGAACCGCGCAGGTATTGAATCGGCACTGCTTGAAGCCGCTGCTGCAGGAGACCCTTGAGGCGGCCCTGCTCTTCTTCACTGAGACAAGCGTTCGGGTGCGCCAGCATCTGCACCCTCGTGCGGCCGGTGGCGATCTCCAGCAGTTGCTGTGCATCCTCTTTCGCAAAGTCGCGCAGATCTTCGCGCAATGCAAGACGCTCCGCGCCGGTGCGCAGAGCGTCTTGAACGGTCACGGCTTTGGCTGCCATCAGGCGGCGACTGCTTCCGCTTTCAGGCGTTCCGCCGTGTCATGCGCGATCAGCGCATCCACCACGGGCTGCAGTTTGCCTTCCATGACGTATTCCAATTGGTGAAGCGTGAGGCCGATGCGATGGTCGGTCAGGCGGTTCTGCGGGAAGTTGTAGGTGCGTATCTTCTCAGACCGGTCGCCTGTACCCACCTGCTGCTTACGCGCGGTGGCCTGCAACTGATGCTGCTTTTCCATTTCGACCTCGTAGAGACGAGAGCGCAGCACGCGCATCGCCTTTTCGCGGTTCTTGATCTGCGATTTCTCGTCCTGGCAGCTTACGACGGTGTTGGTCGGCAGGTGCGTGATGCGAATGGCGGAGTAGGTCGTGTTGACCGATTGCCCGCCGGGGCCGGAGGAGCAGAAGGTGTCGACACGCAGGTCTTTCTGCTCGATCTTCACGTCCACCTCTTCGGCCTCGGGCAGCACCGCGACCGTGATGGCCGAAGTGTGAACGCGACCCTGCGTCTCTGTCGCCGGCACGCGCTGCACGCGGTGTACGCCGCTCTCGTACTTCAGCGACGAGTAGACGCGGTCGCCTTCGATCAGCGCGGTCACGTCCTTCATGCCGCCAACGGACGATTCGGTTTCCGAGAGCACCTCGACTTTCCAGCGGTGCAGTTCCGCATAGCGCAGGTACATGCGGAAGACCTCCGCCGCGAAGAGCGAGGCCTCGTCGCCGCCGGTAGCCGCGCGGATTTCGAGGACGACGTTCTTGTCGTCGTTCGGGTCCTTGGGCAGGAGCATGATCTTCAGCTCTCCGTCGATCTCGGCGAGACGCGGTGTGAGCGTGGAGAGCTCTTCCTGTGCCATGGCCTTCAGGTCCTCGTCGGCTTCGGCCAGCATGGCGTTCGCGTCGGCGATGCCGCTTTGCACGCGCTTGTACTCGCGATAGCGTTCGATCACGGGTTCCATGTCGCGGTGCTGCTTGGCGGTTTTCTGAAAGCGCTGCTGGTCGCCGACCAGGGCCGGATCGGAAAGGTCCCGCTCCAGTTCTTTGTAACGATCTTCAAGCTGTTCAAGACGGTCGAACATCGGGTGCTCCTCTGCGCGGGGCGCAGGTGGTACATGCATTGGAATCGTAGGGGATTTCGGGCATGGCTGGCAGAAGGCGCAGCCGGTATCAGAAAGCGCGGCTAAATAAGGAGGCGCAGCTAGGCAAAGTCGAGCCGGAGATGGCCCCTCCGGGAAGCACCCACCGGGATGTGCTGCAGATCATGCATCTTACTCATTCGATGATAGCGCGGTCTACCGGTTGCAAGCGCAACGAGGCCGGACGTAAACCTCGAGAGGTATAGCCTTTGCGAGGCGACCCTGCAATGGCACGGCACTCCTGTTACTGGAAGTAAGACGGTAGATTACGCATTCCGTGGAACACGCGGAGGATAGGAACACTGTCCTGATCGATGCGGAAGATGATCATGTACCTGCCTACGCTTGCCATTCGGAGTCCGGTACGAATGTCCGGGCGCTCGCGAAACAATCTTTGGATAGGAAGCGATCGTTTCGCATTCCTCCAGAATTCTCTTTGCCAGACGAATGGCCTGGGTTGGGCTGTCTCGCGCTATGTAGTCGGAAATCTCCTGCAAGTCATTCTCGAACTGAGGATGAAATACAGGCTTCACATCTGCTCCGCGATTTTGGCCTGGTAGCGCTGCCGCAATCGCTCCATGATGCCTTCAGCATCGACTGGCGGTCTTGTGTCCGCGATGGCCTCATCCCACAACCGGGCGATCTCTTCTTTGTCGCTTGCCGTTAAGGATTGATACATGCGGTCCGCATTCCAGGAACGCAGAGCTTGTTCAACGATCTCGCTCGTGGAGTCGAATTCACCTGAATTGACGGCGTTGTGTACCTCGGTAAGGACATCGCAGAAATCGCAACTTGAATCTGCTCCGTCATAAGTCTCCTCAAGCTAAGTGTAGCGTCAGATCGCTCGTATCAAGCGCACCGGCAGGTACAGAACTGCAGAGACAAGCTCGAGTACGCCATCCACCGCAATCCCCAGAATGCGGAACGGTAAAAGCATCAGCCAGACGATTGGGTACAGCACCAGCGCGACAAGGGCCAGCGGCCAGCAGAGCACGAACAAGATGCAGAAGAACAACAGATTGAGCACGGTCAGCCCTCCGGAATGGGATACGCAGGAGCTGGCAGGCAGGTTCCGCATCCAGTTCCACTCATAGGTTGGCAGTCAATCTTCAGGGTGCGACACAACGAAAGCTGCTCATGCTTCCCGGGTCGCCCGTGCCGTTGTACTTCGCCTCCTGCGGCCACGGGCAGATTGGCCGCACGACGCGGGTTGAAGTGGCAGAGGCCTGCGTGCGGGTGTTCTTCGTTTTGGCTGAAGCAACGGCTGCGCTCTTTGCCGGCAGGACCTTCACCGCCGGGATTGCCTCCGGCTTTTTCCCTGTCTCCACCCAGAGCTGTAGTGCGTCCAGCACGCCTGTGCCAGCACCGGCAGCGGGGGGCAGGCTGAGCTGGCCGAAGGTGTCCGGGCCGGGGCCGCCGGCGCAGTGCTCCATGCCGGGCACCATGTAGAGTTCAACCACGTTGGAAGCGGCCTCCTTGCCCATCTTCCGCTCGACGCTCTTCACGTAGTCGATGGAGTTCCAGGGCGAGATTGCTGGGTCGTTCCAGCCGTGATAGATCAGCAGTTTGCCACCGCGCGCTGCCAGCGGGCCAAGGTCAGGGTTGGTGGAGTCGATTGGCTCACCCACAGTGTGCAGGGCGGCCGCAAGCGCGGTCTCCGGGTTGGCCGCGAGCGACGCCCATTTGGGATCGCTGAAAACCATGTAGCGGAAATACCCCTGCATGTAGTTGTTGCCGCCCGCGCCTCCGGGAGCGTTGCCCAGCACCCAGTCGTGCCAGGTGGGGTTTTCGTCGCCGGGTACCAGGCCGGGAAAGATCGCCTCGCCCTTTGCCGTCTTGCCACCCGCGTAGATGCGCTTCAGCGACGCCACCTGTGGCGCGGTCAGGCACTCGGTGTCCTCTTCGCCCTTGCACAAGAGCGCGTCCGGGTTGAAGTTACAGTGCTGCGGGTCGCTTATGATGCCGTCCTTCAGGCCGTCCTGCGCGTCGCACGCGGCAAGCGAGGCACGGTTGATGGCAGGCAGCTTGAAGCTGGAGAGATAGGCCGCCGGGTCGCCGTTCACCTGCTGCGAGACGGCGAGGCCGCCCGTCACCATGCGCGCCCAGTTATTGGCGGGCGCACCTGCGAGAATGCCGTCGTAGTCCTCGGGAAAGCGCTGCGCCTCCATCAGCGCCTCGCGTCCGCCGTCGGAGCAGGCGTCGAAGTAGCTCTTCGTCTGCGGCTTGCCGTAGAAGGCCGTGACGATGTCCTTCGAGCGGAGCGCCGTCAGGTGGATGGCGCGGTAGCCGAAGTCCGCGATCTTTTCCGGATGCCGGTAGGCCCAGCTCGCGTCTTCCGCCTGCGCCTGGTGACCCGCATCGGTTCCTGAGGTCGCGTAGCCACGCTTGAGGTTGCCGGCCATCTGCCCGTAGCTGATCGAGCCCGCGAAGCCGCCGTTGCCCACGCCCAGCAGGCGGCCGTTCCACTTCTGCTTCGGCAGCCACACCTCGAAGCGGATCACCGAGTCCTGCGTTGGCCGCAGCACACCGGTCACGCGGCAGAAGGGTGGCATCTCCGTTGCATTCCCTCCGCCCGGGAAGGCGAAGGTTCCAGAGACCTGGTCCGCGGAGACGATCGTCGTCTCAGGCAGTTGCAGGTGCGTGAGGCCGCCGCAGTCCTGCGAGAACGCGGGCGCAACGGCAAGCAGGCAGGTGGCAAGGGGCAGCAGAAGTTTTGGCATGGTGCTCACCCGCCGAGACTACTGCTTCGGTTGCTGTGCGGGCAATGGGCGAATGCCGGTGAACTGTGCGCCGATCAGCTTCCATGTGCCGTTCTCGCGCTTCGCGACGAAGCTCTCGCGGACTTCGCGGGTATGCGCCTGGCCGTCCGGTCCCGTCATGGTGTAGCCCTCTTTCAGGATGGCGATGGCTGTGTCCCCGAAGACGCGGACCTCTTCTTCGGCAACGGCCATCGGCGGCCAAGGCTGCTTCTTGTCGGCGGCATAGAAGCCAAGAAATCGGTCGTGCGCATCCACTTCGCCCGCGGGCGAGACCTCGATGTAACGCTCGTCAATCAGTTTCGCCAGCGCGGCAGCGTCGTACGCCTGCTCCGCCGCTTTGAACTTCTTCACCAGGGTAGAGACTTCGGTTTCAGGGGATGCGATCTGGGCGGTGGACACTGCCCCGCCCATCAAAATCAAGAGAACACAGGTGGTTTTCAGCAAAGGCATGTGCAGCATTACATCAGAGGCAAGGGAGCGCATTGTGATTGGAAGCAGAGCTGGACCAAACACAACCAACCCCGTGCCCACCATAGCGCACC
>CALMAP010000302.1:0-1889 GCA_937859825.1 uncultured Terriglobus sp.
TGCCTATGACGATTTCGCTATTGCGGAGATGGCGTGCGGCCTGGACCGTCCCGATGACGTTCGCAAGTACTCTGCACGGGCGCACAACAACGAGAACCTGTGGGACAAGGACCTGAAGGAGGAAGGATTCACGGGTTTTCTTCGTCCCAGGAACGCAGACGGTACATGGGGCACGCCAAATGCGAAAGTGCGCGGCACCTGGCCCGATTTCTTCTATGAAGGGGATGAGTGGACCTATTCACTCTATGCGCCGCAGGACATGCGCCGAATGATCGTTCTCGCTGGCGGGGAACAGAAATTCAACGATCGTCTCGATTGGATTTTCCGGCGCGGCCACTTCGATGTGACGAACGAGCCGGGGTTTCTCATGCCGGTGCTGTACGACTGGTCAGGGCGACCGGACAAGAGTGCCGACATTATTCAGCTTCTGCTTGAGAAGTACTTCACGGATAACCGCGCGGGTATTCCTGGCAACGACGACTCCGGCGCAATGTCGAGCTGGCTGATCTTCATGTCGCTCGGCTTCTATCCGGTAGCTGGACAGGACGTGTATGTGATCGGCACGCCTTCCTTCGCGGATACATCCATTTCCGTCGGAAGCGGAAAGACACTTCGGGTGGTCGCGAAGAACTTCGATCCGGCAGGAATGGGCCACTACATCCAAAGCGCAACTCTGAACGGCAAACCGCTCACGAAATCATGGTTCCGCCATGCCGATATTGCCGAAGGTGGCACGCTGGAGTTCGTCATGGGTGCATCCCCCTCTGTATGGGGACAGAAGGAACCTCCGCCGTCAGCGCCTAGAGAGGCAATTGAACTATGCTCGCGCGTGCGCAAGGATAAGTAAAAGCAGAAGCCGGAGGGTATCTCCATCCATTTCTTCCGTATGTTGCGCACAGGCCGCAGTGCGGTCCTGCTTCTTTGTGTTGCGACTTGTTCTTCCGTGATTCTTGGGCAGGCAGCGCGTGGAGAACTTGCAGGCTACGGCGGCACTCACGAGTTCGGAGTTGCCGCTGGCTACTCCCCGGTAAGCGGCTCGATCTGGGGATATGACGAGAACGTCCGCTATCTTCCAGTGTTACTTCGCTACTCCTATCGGTTCAGCGGCAGGGAGCGCATGCTTATTCGGTACTCTCCGGAAATTACGCCACTCGCGATAATGTATGAGCCGAAGCCGAGTGAGACAAATCCCGCAGCGCCGCAGCGTTCTTATGGCGGCGGTGTAAGCCCGGTCAGCTTTTCCCTGACCTTCCGGCCGCAGCATCGCGTGCAGCCGTTCGTGCAGGAGAATGCCGGAATGGTCTACTTCAACAAGCGCGTACTTTCGCCCGGCGGGTCCCAGTACATGTACACCATCGACTTCGGCGGCGGTGTGAACCTATTCCGCTCACACCGTTCTGCAGTGTCACTGGGATACCGTTACCAGCACCTGTCGAACGCGAACATCAGCCTGCATAACCCCGGCACGGACGCGAACACCTTCACGCTCGGCTTCTCAACCTTTCGGGGCCACTACTAAAGGGACTTAATTTAGGAACATCGTCGTGTACAGCGTATCGCGCTGCACCGGTTTGAAGCCTGCATCGCGGATGATGCGGCGAAGCTCTTCTTCCGTGGTGCAGTTCGCGGTTCCCGCTGCGCGCACTACGTTCTCCTCCAGCATCACGGACCCAACGTCGTTTCCGCCGAACCGCAGGCCCATCTGAAGCACCTTCAATCCCTGAGTGACCCAGGAGCTTTGAACATTCTGGATGTTATCCAGGTACATGCGCGAGATTGCGAGCGTTTTCAGGTATTCAACGGAGGTAGCTTCTTCCCAGCCCCGTCCGCCAAGAGCGGTGTTGTTCGGCTGAAAGCTCCATGGAATGAAGGCTGTAAAGCCACCTGTC
>CALMAP010000302.1:1899-5035 GCA_937859825.1 uncultured Terriglobus sp.
CGCCGCACCACTTCAAAGTGATTGACGCGATGCTCCATCGTCTCGCCGACGCCGAACATCATGGTCGCGGTAGTGCGCATGCCAAGCTCGTGTGCGGTGCGGTGCACGCTCACCCAGTCTTCAGTGCGGCACTTGAGCCGTGCGATACGCGCGCGTACTTCGTCGTCGAGAATCTCGGCCCCGCCACCCGGAATCGAGTCGAGTCCCGCATCGCGCAGACGTGCAATCGTGGTACGAAGGTCCAACTCGGAGTATTCCGCGATCGCAAGGATCTCGCTGGCAGAAAGGCAATGCAGCCAAATCTTTGGAAAGCGCTCCTTGATGCCGCGGAAGAGCGACTCGAACCAATCGATCTTCAGGTCTGGATGGATGCCGCCCTGCATCAGCACACCGGTTCCGCCCAGTTCCTGTGTCTCCGCAATTTTTTCGTAGATCGTTTCGAAGTCGAGGATGTAGCCTTCTGCCGCCAACTTGCCTTTGAGCGGACGATAGAAGGCGCAAAAGGTGCAGTATTCCGTGCAGAAATTGGTGTAGTTAATGTTGCGGTCGATGATGTAGCTGACCACGCCTTCAGGATGCAGCCGCCGCCGCACCGCATCAGCCTCCATGCCGATGCCGATCAGGTCGTCTGAGTGAAAGCAGTCGAGAGCTTGCTGGCGTGTGATGCCCATATCTGACTAGATTACGACGATGGCAGGGAAGGTGCAGAAGCCTTCTATGCGGTCATCGGAGCGTACTTATTTGTGCGTGAAGTAAAGGCCCGCTACTGCGCACAGTAACCCTGCCAGCAACACAACTACTGCAATGCAGAGCGAACGCAGCGCTCGTACCTGCTTTTCCTCCGAGGCAATCTGTTCGGAGATCCCTCTCTGGTTTTCCAGCACACTGTCGAGTTTGCGCTCAATCTCGATCAGGTGGCCTTGCCACAGGTCCATGGCGTCTGCCTGTTGTGCAAGCGAAGAGGCAAGGGACGAGTGGGCGGCCCCGAGCGAGGCAATCTCAGCGCTGATAGAAGCACGCATTGCGCCAGTGTCTTTGCGGAACCGGTCCATAATACCGGCAACAATGCGCGGCAGGTGCGGGCCAAGTTCGCGCGCGGCCGACGTACCCAGCTTGGAAAGGAGGCCTTCAAAGGGCATGCGAACCAGATTACACGGCGCGCAGGTGAAGTCCCTCACGAAAACGGCGACGGCTTTGTAGCAAGTTGATACAGCTAACAAGGAAGATGACGGCCATGATCGATTGCGACCAGACGCAGTAGATGCACCATTTCTCGAGAATGTACTTCTCGAGGAAAGTCAGCCCGAGAGCCAGGAACACACCAATCTGGCTGACTTCGAAGGCCCAGAAGTCGAAGCCGAACAAAGCAAGCAGCGCGATGAACGCATATCCAGCGATACCGGCTATAGCCACGGGCAGATGGCCTTTGGACTTAGGATCTTCATCGAAGCCGCGGGGCGGAAAGACAGCAAACCGCGAATGGTTCACTGTGCCGCAATCCCAGTGCTCGGACACTGCGCAGGGCGGAGCAGCACCCGGGTCCTGCAGGTGCACGCGCAGAGCAAGTGCGGAAACGACGATGCCGCCCACAGAGAGCAGCGCAATGAGGAGTCGAAGCAGACGCATACAGTCTTTGACTGTAACCAGAGCCGGTTGTCGCTTCAAGTCTGGGTACGCAGCAGCAGGTATCCGCCCGCAAAGGCAAACAGCAAATCAGGCGACCAGGCGGCGAGCGCCGGCGGCAAGGCGTCCACATTGCCCATTGCTTCGAAGATTCCAGCAAGAACAGTGTAGGAAATCGCCATGGCCACAGCCAGTGCAATGCCTGCGAGTGAACCACGCTTGCCGAACGTGAGAGCAAAGGGCACCGCCAGAAGCGCCATCACCAACGTGATGAGTGGATACGCCAGCTTGCGATTCAACTGCACCCGCAGACGCATGGTGTCGAAGCCGCTCTGTTTCAGATCGCGAATGTAGCTGCTCAGCTCGTTGAAGCTCATCTCTTGCGACGGCCGCACTTCTTTTTTGAAATAGGCAGGCTGCTCCCTTATTTCAGGAAAGGTGTTCAGCGTAAATGGCTGATAGTCGCTAATGGCTTCTCCCTGGAAGCTACGCTGCCAGCCGTTCTCAAAAATCCATCGTTGTGTCGGCGCATCCCATCGGGCGCTGGAAGCGTAAATGCGGCGGCTTAAGCGGAAGCTGCGTGGCTGGAACTCGAAAACCGTGACATTCGCGAAGACGTCTTTGTCCGGATCGAAGAACTGATAGTAGAAGACGCGCGCAGGTTGGCCTAATGAGTCCTCCTGTCCGCTGATCCATTTCCGGTCCGGGCGCAGAAAGGTCTGCGCTGGCTTGCCTTTGATGACGGAACGGAGGGACTCTTGCCGCCGGTTCGCGGCAGGCAGGTAGAATTCGTCAAACGCAAAAAGGGAGACGGCGATCACTGCGGTGAGCACCATAATGGGTGCAATCAGCCGGTATAAAGAGACACCGCTTGCCTTCATTGCCGTGAGTTCGCTCGACCTGCTGAGAGCCCCTATAGTGACCAGCACCGCCAGCAGCGCGCAAAGCGGTGTGAGGTTGTACAGCATGTATGGAACAAGATTCAGCAGGTAGTCGCCTACTGTGATCAGCGGCGTCTTGTTGCGGATGATATCGCCCAGCAATTCAAAAAAACTGAAGAAAAGCGAAAGTGTAATAAAGCTGAGCAGAATGATCGCGAGGGTCGCAAGGAACTCTCGCATCATGTATTCATCAAAAATCAGCGGGAAGCGGCTACTACGCGCGTAACGAATCGGGCGCTTGGCCAAAGCTTTTTCTGCCGGACGATCGCGAAACCGGTTCGGCAGGAATTTCTCAAGCTGCTTGGCGATGCGCTCGACTACGTTGCCCAGTTTTGTGCCGCGTAGCGACAGATCTCCGTAAGACATACGGCGCAATAGCATAACACCCGCCATCGCAAAGAGCAGATTTGCCGCCCACACACCTAGAAATGGAGAAAGCCTGCCCTGCTTGGCAAGTGCAACACCAACTGAGGAAAAGAAATAGTAGAGAAAGACAAGTGCAATTGTGACAACAAAACCGCTGCTTTTGCCGCCTCGGCTTGAGGAAAGTCCAAGCGGCACGCCGACCAGCA
>CALMAP010000303.1 GCA_937859825.1 uncultured Terriglobus sp.
TAGCGATATGGCAGTAAAGTCCTTCCAGGCCGTCGACCGCTTTCTCGCCGAGCTTGGCACACCCGCAATGCGAGCGGGATACGTACTTCTCGGGCAGGACACCTTTCTGTATGAGCGTGCCCGTAAGGGTGTGCTGCAGGCGCTGGTTCCGCCGGATGCGCGCGACTTCAGCTTGCACGACCTGGAGTTGAACGCGGAGACGACGATCTTCGACGTGCTCGACCTGGCGCAGACGCCGTCGCTCATGGTCTCGTTTCAGGTGATCTTCGTCAAAGGCATCAAGTCGCTGTATGGGCGGGGTGCAAAGAAGGACGAGTTTGCCGCGCTGGAGCGGTATGGCCGCCAGCCGAATCCGCAGGCCTTGCTGGTCTTCGTTGCGGACCACCTGGCACTCCCGGCCGACCTGCGCCGCATGGACCGTGAAGACAAAGAACGGTACGACCGCATTCGCGAGACACTGGGCGAGTGGTGCGGCGTAGTCGAGTTGCAGGGCACTGAGGAGGGCGATGCCGTCCGCTGGCTTGAAGTGATGGCCAAGGAACGCGGTGTCACCATAGACCCGGAGGCCGCACGCG
The DNA here is from genome assembly GCA_937859825.1 of uncultured Terriglobus sp. Taxonomy (GTDB): domain Bacteria; phylum Acidobacteriota; class Terriglobia; order Terriglobales; family Acidobacteriaceae; genus Terriglobus. The sequence goes on from CALMAP010000303.1 coordinate 576, forward strand.
AACTTGTCGACGCGCTCGCAGGCAACATGATGCAGATTGCCAGTGAGATGGAGAAGCTGGTGCTCTACGTGAGTGCGCCGCATCGGACTGATGCAGGGGAGGGACCTGCCGGAGTGATTACGCTCCGTGTCGTGGAAGCGATGGTGCTGGCTGCCAAACAGCGCTCCTTGTACGAACTGACGGACGCAATCAGCCGGCATGATCCCGCGCGGTCTCTGCTACTGCTGCGCGGTTTGCTCAACGCGTCCGATGGCGGGGAAGATTCGGCCATCGGCCACATCTATATGCTCGCTCGCACTTTCCGCCAGATGCTGATCCTGCGCGAGAAAAAAGTGCGCGACAGCCGCGCCGTATGGCAGGTGCTCTGGCAGGGTTTCCGCATGCCGCCCTTTGCAGCGGAAGAGTTGATGCAGCAGGCACGCCGCTTCACCACCACATCTGAAATCGCAAAGGCTCTTCGATCTATTGCGAAGGCAGATCTGGAGATTCGCAGCAGTCCCGTGGACAAGTCGCTTGTGCTGGAGCGGCTGGTGATCGGTCTGGCACGGGGTGGGGAAGTTGCGCCCGACCTGCAGGTCCTGTAGTCGCGTCCCACTGACCTGTCCTACAGCAGATCCCTCCGCTTCACTACGGGATGACAAACGAAAGCGGATTGACCAGCATCAACACGGACTTAAGATGAGAGCTTCAGATCGCTTCAATGCGATCCGAAAAGTGCAAGCAGCGGTCCCAGGTTCACGGCCTCAGCGTCCCTCGGCTTCTCCTCCGCGACCTTTTCTCCCGCCAGGTACGCCTTCGAATTGAGCAGCGACCTCTCCATCGAGCGGGAGAACTCTGTGACCTCGTCCGCCGCCTTGCCACTGTCCGCTGCCTTCGCGAACTCTGATCGCATGTTCTGCATCTTGGCTTCGAGGTCGTCCAGTGCAGAAAAAACGAGTGCTTCCGGCGTCATGGGCAGCTTGGGCGAGCCGTACTCGTACTTGCCGTGGTGCGACAGCACCATGTGCTCCACCAGGATGCGCAGGCGGTCTGGAAAGGGCTGCAGCCCAGCAATTTTTTCACGGATCAGACCAATCACGATGGTGATATGGCCAAGCAACTGGCCCTCGGTGGTGTAGCTAAAGCTGGACTTCCAGGCCAACTCTTTCACCTTGCCCATGTCGTGCAGGATGGCGGCAGTCATCAGCAGGTCGGGATCGACCTCGTCGGGATACTGCGGCGCAACGCGCCTGCACAGCCGGAGCAGAAAGACGACATGCTCCAGCAACCCGCCGAGCCATGCGTGGTGCAGCACCTTGGCTGCCGGCGCGGAGCGGAAGGCCGGGCCGAGCTCCGGGTCGTCCAAAAAAGCCATGACAAGCTGCTGCAGATGTGGGTTGGTGAAACCGTCCACATAGCTGCGCAACTCCTGCCACATGGCTTCAACGTCATACTGTGTGGCCGGCTGAAAATCACCGGGTTCCACTTCGACTGCTGCAGCATTGCGCAGCTTCTGCAGCGTGATCTGAAAGCGTCCCTGGTATTTGTCGATGCGTCCCTGGGCCTTCACGTAGCAGCCGCTGCTGCAGGTATCCAACACGCCGGCGAACTCTTCCCACATGCGCGCGTCAAAGCTGCCGGTCTTGTCACTCAGGGTGAGCGCAAGGTACTGGCCACCACCCTTCTTATCCCGCGCAGAGATGGAACTCAGCAGAAAATAAGAGGTTACGGATTGGTTCTCAAACCGCGCCGCATCGGCGACGTAGAAGTCCTTCATCGCTTTAGGATACCGGCATCGTGGGGCGCAGCGCTGATCCTACGGACAAGCAAAGAGGCCCGTAATGGGCCTCTAGCTTTGTTCTCGCTGCTTACTGCGGCGGTTTGTTCGTCTCCGGATGCGTTGGGTCGCTCGCCGGAACCACACCGTTGGTGCTGGGTACCTGGCCAGGCAGCGTGGTTCCCGGTGCGGGCTGGTTGGCGGGAGGCAGCGTAGTTGCATCGCTGGTCGGTTTGGTAACGGGCTCTTTGCCGCGCCTTTCCTTTTCTTCCTGCCGGGAGTTATCCGCGGGCAGATTTCCAGTCTGGCTCGAAGCGGATGGGGTGCCCGTGGTCTGCTGCGGACCGTTCTGCTGGTGCAGGCGGTCGGGCAGCCCATTGTCCACAAGGTCAGGCGTGGCTTCGGGTGTCTTGTCCTGCAGGCGTGCCTTGGCTTCACCTTTGGCACGCTTCTTCTTTTTGTTGGTGTCGCCGCTCAAACCCAGCGCGGTGCTCTGCACGGCTGCCGTCTGCTTTTCCTCGGAACTGGCTTCCCCCGGTTTCGCGACGACGTGATCAATAGCTTTGTCCACTTTCTTCTTCTGCTTCTCTTCTTTGACCTCGGGCTCACGCGAGGAGAAGCGTGTCTTCTTTTGGGGAGCAGTCACTGGCGCCAGCGGGTC
>CALMAP010000304.1:0-3498 GCA_937859825.1 uncultured Terriglobus sp.
ATGTGGGATATCGACGCTGATGCCCTTCAGGTTGTGTGTCCGCGCGCCCCGAATCACGATCGCATCGTTGGCCCTCAACTTCATCTGATCCGGGCTGCTTGCCTCAAGACCCAGTGCTGGACTTCCTTGCTCTACTGCAGCAGCCACTTAATTGGCCTCACGAAGTACGCCTATGTCTTCTACGTGGGTCTGCTTCGGCTTGTGCCAAAGTAACTCAATCAGCAGCAGTACTACTCCGATAGAAATACAGCTGTCTGCCACATTGAAGTCAGGCCAGTGGTAGTGCATGATATGCACCTCGAGAAAGTCGATCACATAGTGCAGCTTGATCCTGTCGTACAGATTGCCGATCGCGCCACCGAAGATGAGGGCCAGCCCAACCGAAGCGGGAGAGAATATCCTGCCCATCTTCCAAATCATGGCGAACACGATGCCAGCCGCAATGATGGAAAAAATAACGAGTGAGAGCCGTACCGCAGTGGGTGATGCCGACTCGGCAAACATCGAGAACGCTGCGCCGAAGTTCAGCACATGCGTAATCCGGAAGAAGCCTGGAATCACGGTGATTGCCTGGCCGGCTTCCAGCTTTGCAGAAACGATCACCTTGGTCAGACGATCCAGCAGAACGGCGAAAAGCGCAATCACAAAGAGCCAAGGCCGCGCGTCGCGCCGTGAAAGTTCTTCCCCCGCAAGGGGGGTAGAAAGGGAACTCATGGGATGACCTCTCCGGTTGGCGGAAAGCCGATTTGTTCTAACGCATTCGCGCAACGTGCGCAGACTTCGGGGTACTGGCCCTCGCTGCCAACATCCTGCGTAAAACGCCAGCAGCGCTGGCAGCGGGTACCATCGGCGTGGGCGAACTCAGCAGTAAGCGGAAGGCTGGCCTCGACGCCGATCAACTCTATCTGTGAGGCACCCAAAATCTCCGGCAGTTCGCGTTCGTACTTCACCAACGCTGAAGCTGCGCCTCCCTGAGGAACACGCAGGACGATCTTCGCTTCCAGCGCCTTACCAATGGCCTTGCTGGCGCGAGCTCCTTCAAGGGCTTTCAGAGCCTGCTCTCGTGCCGCGCGAAGGTATGCGAAGTCAGAGACAAGCTCCTGAGCGGAGGTCTGGGCAAAGTCCTCCGCAGAAGGAAAGACAGCCATGTGCACGGAGTTCTCCCGTCCCGTTCGATCCGGCAGGTGTTTCCACACCTCATCCGCCGTAAATGAGAGCACCGGTGCAACAAGCCGGACCAACGCTTCCGTAATCTTCCAGATCGCTGTTTGCGCGCTGAGACGCCGGCTGTCTTTGGGAGCCAGAGTGTACAGCCTGTCTTTCAGGACATCGAGATAGAAGGCGCTCAGCTCCGAGTTACAGAATTCGTTCAGGGCATGGTAGGCGCGGTGGAACTCAAAGGTGTCGTAAGCGCCGCGTACTTTCGCGATTACCTCGGCACAGCGTGCCAGCATGTACTGGTCCAGCACCTCCATTTGATCCCAGGCAATCGCGTCCTCGTCCGGAACGAAACCGTCCAGGTTCGCCAGCAGGAAACGGAAGGTGTTGCGCAGCTTCCGATCGATCTCCTCCGCCAACCGCTTCAGCAGCGGAACGCTTGCGATCACGTCTTCACGGAAATCTACCGACGCCACCCACAGGCGCACGATGTCGCCCCCGAGCTCGTTCATCACCTTGACGGGATCGACCCCATTTCCCAGTGACTTGGAAAAGGCGCGCCGCTGCTCATCCAGCGTCCAGCCGGAGGTGGCGACGTACCGGTAAGGAGCCTGATCGCGAATGCCGACACTGGACAGAAGAGACGAGTGAAACCAGCCGCGGTGCTGGTCGCCGCCTTCGGTGTACATGTCCGCAGGGAAGCGAAGCTCCGGCTCGGCTTCAAGTACCGCATGCCAACTGGCACCGCTCTCAAACCAGACGTCGAGAATGTCCATTTCTTTGCGGAAGTCGTCTACCGAGCCGCAGGACTTGCAGACAGTGCCGTTCGGAAGCAGCTCCCCAGCGGAGTACTTATACCAGGCATCCGCACTTTCGCGGGCAAATAGATCGACCACACTCTGATTGACCGCGCTACTGTGTAGAGGCTCATGGCATTTCTGACACAGAAAGACTGCAATGGGCACACCCCAGATACGCTGGCGTGAGATACACCAGTCCGGCCGGGTGGCAATCATGTTGCTGATGCGCTCGCGCCCCCATGCCGGGTCCCATGTCACATTGGCAATCTCGTCCAGCGCGCGTTGACGGAACGTCGTTCCGTCCACAGGTGTTTCCATGCCGATGAACCACTGCTCCGTCGCACGATAGATGACCGGCTTGTGGCAGCGCCAGCAGTGCGGGTAGCTGTGATGAATATCTGTCTGGGCAAGCAGCGCACCCCTGCTTCGCAGTAGTTCAATGATTGGGGCATTCGCCTTGTGGACGTTCAGATTGTCATACTCGGGCAGGCCATTGCGCAGGCGGCCCGCCTCGTCTACGTCGCACACCTGGCTGAGGGCGTACTTCTTACCTGTCGCGAAGTCGTCAGGGCCGTGCGCGGGTGCAGTATGTACACCGCCGGTGCCGGCATCCGTGGTGACGTACTCAGCCATGACGCCCGTCACTTCGCGCGGCAGGAACGGGTGCTGAAAACGTGCGTGCTCCAGAGCTGAGCCTTTGCACCGCGCTACTTCGTCCGCATCTTCCAGATGACAGGCGACGCGCACGCTCTCCACCAAGCCAAGCGCAACGATGTACACCGCGCCGTCCGTATTCCGCAGAGCGACGTAGTCAAACTCCGGATGGAAGGCGATGGCCATGGATGCGGGAAGCGTCCATGGCGTAGTGGTCCAGATCAGCCCAAAAACTTCGGCATCCTTTAACTCCGGCGAAATAACCTGCGCATCGCTGACTAGCGCGTAACGCACATACACGCTGGGCGAGGTGTGCATCTCGTATTCCACCTCGGCCTCGGCGAGCGCCGTTTTGTCGTGCATGCACCAGTAGACCGGCCGAAGGCCTTTGTAGACGAAACCTTTGTCAAAAAAGGCATAGAACGTCTCGAGAATACGGGCCTCATAGGCGAAGCTCATGGTCAGGTAGGGATTGTCCCACCGCCCAAGTACACCCATGCGGACGAATTGGGAGCGCTGCAGGTCCACATACTTCGAGGCATACTCGCGGCACTGCTGCCGGACGGTAACAGCGTCCATCTCCAGCTTCTTGCGGCCAAGCTGTTCGTCCACCTTGATCTCGATGGGAAGGCCGTGGCAGTCCCAGCCCGGCACATAGGGTGCGTCAAAGCCAGCCATCGTTTTACTTTTTACGATGAAGTCCTTAATGCACTTGTTCAGCGCATGGCCAAGATGGATCGCACCGTTCGCGTAGGGCGGTCCGTCATGCAGGATGTACTTCGGTGCGCCATCCCGCGCCTTCCGGATTTGGCCGTAAAGGTCCTCTTCCTGCCACCTTGCCAACCATGCCGGTTCGTTGGAAGGCAGGTTGGCCTTCATCGGAAAG
>CALMAP010000304.1:3508-11488 GCA_937859825.1 uncultured Terriglobus sp.
TCGTCTTCGGCAGATTCAGCGTGTCTTTCAGGGCTTTGGCCCTGTCTTCAGCCTGCGCGTTTGCTTGCTGCGCCTCAGTCATTCCATCTCCGCACGTTCTGCCCGGCCGTCCATCGGCAGGGAGTTTCCTTCACAATCCAAACCTTTATTGTATGCACCCATACGGCGCGAGCGCAGGGCAGCACCCGCGTGAGACGAAGTTGCGACTTCCTGCGTCCAATGAAAAAGATATGTGCACCTTGCGTGAGTCAGGGCAGCGGTTCCAGAAGTACCTTTTGCTCGGAGTTTGTAGACTTGATGGAGAGACTTTCGCGTGAACATGATGCTTTTCCTGAGATCCCAATCTATGGGACGGGCGGCTTTCAAAAGCACCAGGAAAAGCAGATCGTATTTCGCGGCGACCTGAGAAACGCCGCAACATGAGACCGAGACAATGGCGAACACCTTAATCACACCGCCCGAGATCGACCCGCAGAGCGAAGCACGCATGAAGAACTCCTACGCGCCGCTGCATACGGCAGCGCACAGCGATGCGGGGCCGAGGCTTGGCGAACCCGATCAGCTACGCTCCACCAACCCATTCCAGTCATTGATTGGCAATCTACGGGACGCTTTCTTTCCTGAGCAGCTACCACCGCTTGTTCTCGAATCGACACCGATCGCGGTGGCCGATCCTATGGAGGTAAAGCGCGATCCTAAGTCCACCGGCATTGCCGTTGGCGTTCACGCACTGCTGTTCCTTCTTGTGATCTGGATCAGCGCCAAGGCGATCAAGGTCTACATCGCACCGCCAAAGGAAAAACCAAAAGACATCAGCTTCGTGGAGCCGCCGCCGCCTCCTCCCATCGTGCGCGCACCTGTTCTTCAGCGATCCGGTGGTGGTGGCGGTCAACACGATATTGCGCCGGTGAGCAAAGGTGCTCCGCCGAAGTTTGCCACCACGCAGATTCTTCCGCCATCCGCTCCGCCAAAGATCACCCCCAAACTTGCGGTGCCGCCAACACTCGTCGGTGACCCCAAGATGGTCATGAAGAGCGACCTTCCCAACATCGGCATGACAAATGGACTGAATGTTGGTGTCTCAATGGGGAACGGCCACGGCTCGGGTTTGGGAAGCGGTAATGGTGGTGGTCTGGGAAGCGGTAATGGCGGGGGCACAGGTGGCGGTGACTTTCGCATCGGTGTGAATGGCGTTTCGCGTCCGAGCCTGATCTACCAGACCGAGCCGGAGTTCTCAGAAGAAGCTCGCAAGGCCAAGTTTCAGGGCGAAGTTCTGGTACATGCCGTCATCGATGCGAATGGCCGGCCGACGCGGCTGGTGATTACGCGTCCGCTTGGTATGGGTCTCGATGAGAAGGCAAAAGAAGCCGTGATGCAGTGGCGCTTCAAACCTGCAATGAAAGACGGGCACCCAGTGCCTGTACCGCTCGACATCGCAGTCAACTTCCAGATTTTCTAGGCAAAGAAAGAGGGCTAAATGGCCCTCTTTTTGCTACCTGTCTGGTCGTGAAATCTCGTCAAAGGTCATATTTTGCGCCGGACTGGACATTCGCTCCTTCCAGTCGAGGAACATACGGCCGTAGCTATCGGTAAAACACCAGTCCGGCGCTATATCTAGCCGCTGCAGCGCATTGTCGATCCATCCGCGCTCGCCCTCAAGCTCCGCAAAGTCGCCGATCGGCGTTTCGTCGAGAACAAGGTGACCTTCACCCAGAGTGTCGCGTAATTCGGTGCGGAATTTCTCGTACCGAAAGACGGGCGCATAGCCCAGCTCAACGAAGACAGCACCCATCGCCTCACCGTCTTCGACAAGTGTCTCCGTCTCTAACCGCTCTTTGTAGGGAGCGCCGTCATCATTGTCGAGGGGCGGTCGCTTGTGGGTCACTACCCACTTGCCGCCGTATTCGCGCATGCGGAGCAGGCTACGTTCGCTGAGCAGCCTCCGTTGTGGAGTATCGAAGAGCGCGTTTCTCTCCAGGGTGCGCGGTGTCTGCAGAGCAAATCCCGCTTGCAGCGCGCGGTCGCAAAGCTCGGCAACATTCGGCACACAGAACTTCAGTTCGATCTCTGCCTTCGCCATCTTTCGAGTATAGGCACGGCGAGACATGCCACCATTACGATGACGTATGGCTTCTCCACAGGACACCCTGCTGCTGACCACCGCCGCTGCTGATCTTGAGCACGCGGGCACGATCCTGCGGGCTGGTGGTTTGGTGGCGATGCCGACGGAGACGGTCTACGGTCTGGCGGCAAATGCTCTGGATGCGGACGCGGTGGAGAGTATCTTTATTGCGAAAGAGCGACCAAAATGGGACCCGCTGATTGTTCATGTGGCAGATGAAGCCATGCTTGCCCTTGTGACCAAAGGTTTATGCCCCACGGCGCGTTTGCTTGCGGACGCGTTCTGGCCAGGACCGCTCACCATGCTTTTGCCTCGGCAGCCATCGCTGCCTCAGGCTGTTACTGCAGGCCGCGATCTGGTGGGCGTCCGCATGCCTGCACATCCGGTAGCAACCGCACTGATCCGGGCGGCAGGTGTTCCGTTGGCAGCCCCTTCCGCAAACCGCTTTGGGCACATCAGCCCCACCTCTGCCCAACATGTTCTGGAAGAGCTGAACGGGCGCATCGCTGCCGTCATTGACGGTGGCCCAAGCAGCATCGGCGTGGAATCCACCGTTCTCGATCCTGCTGGGAACCCGATTATTCTTTATCGGCACGGCGGTATCAGCGCAGTCGAAGCCAGCGCAGCTACCGGCCGCGAAGTGAAGATTTTCGTTCCTGATGCACGAGGCAATCCGGCCAGCATGCCTTCGCCCGGAACCGGCATCCGCCATTATGCTCCTCGGGCGCGACTGGTGTTGGTGGAGAGCGAAGCGGAGCTGCAAAACGCGATTGCAGAACTCGGAGGGAACCAGGTTGGAGTCATGATGCCGCAGGGCTGGCAGGCACCTGCAAACCTCTATACGGTCTTTCCGTGGGAGCGGTGGACCGACGTACCAGCGCTGGCGCGAACGCTTTACGATGGTCTGCGGACGCTGGACAGCTCCGGAGTTTCTACCGTGGTGTGTCCTGTGCCTGCCGCCGGGGAAGACAAGCTGCGCGAAGCCCTGCGTGACAGGTTGCGTAAAGCGGCCATGCCTAGGGCATAGCAGCTACCGGACACCCAGATTGAGGCTTTCAGAAAAGGCATCCAGCGAGAGCGAACGGAGCAAGTTTCGGCGCATTCCGCTGTAGACCGCATCTAGACTGCGGACGGCGTTCTCGATCCATGCAAAATCGACATGCTCACTCATGCGCTGCAGTTCCGGCAGCAAATCCACGTTCTGCAAACGTTCCTTTGCCCCGGATATCAGCAACATCATGTCTTCAAGAAGACTTGCCGCGGCACGCAGCATGGCAGTGGTCTTGGTCTGTCCCTCAGCTCCAGCCCGATAGGTCTCCGTGGCTTTGAACAGGTCGGTATGCTCGGTATCGTCCACGGCGCGGCGGAGGAGCAGCAGCGCATCCGCCCTGGCGCGAAGGTATTCATCCAGATCGAAACCGATTGCGCGCGCAGGCGCACCCTGAGCGAGCCGGGCAACAAGAGCACGCTGCTGCGGCTTCCACTCGGGTCGCCTTTCCGCCAGAAGTGGCTCAAGGTCTGAAGCGGGAAGTGCGCCGAGTCGCACCATCGCACAGCGCGAGCGGATCGTGGGCAGCAGCTCGCCCGCATGTTCAGCCAGCAGGATCAGGTGGGCATGGGCTGGCGGCTCTTCCAGCACCTTCAAAAGACTGTTCGCGGCCTCCTTCATAAAAGCAGCCGCCGTGAAAATCGCCACGGACCGCGGCGCTTCTACTGGGACACGGTAGACGCCTGCAATCAGGCTTCGTACCTGTCCGAGCTTGACCAACAGTTGCGGCGGATCCGGCGGGATAACAAGCAGAGCCGGATGCGTCTGGATGAGTACCCGGGTCTCTTTCTTGTCGGTCTCGCGCAGTTCCTCGCGCGCAGCCACGGCTTCGCCGACGCGTGCCTCCAGTTCAAAAGACTCGGCAACGCGAGTACAGTTCCGGCACACACCGCAGAAGTCCGCAAGGTAGCCACTCGCATCCGATACATGCACCTGGCGCTCGCAAAGCAGGGCCATAGTCAGCATGATCGAAAGCGTGTATTTTCCCACGCCGCGCGGACCCGCAAGGATGAGCGAGTGTGGCAGCCTTCCTGTGGCAATCGCAAGACGCAGTTGCTGCACATGCGCTGCATTTCCAAGAAACTGATCAAAGCCAAGGTAAGGGTGCGCGGAAGAACTCACCTTGTCAGAATATCGGGTCTATCGTCGTTGAAGGCGCACGCGGATCGGATACCGCGGACGCAGCGTGATCTTCTCTTCTACATCTACCTTCTGGCCGGGCAGTAACTCCATGCGCCATTGCTGTGCCAGGGTAGCCAGTACCAGTACGCCTTCCATCCATGCAAATCCCTCGCCGATGCACTGCCTTCCGCCGCCGCCGAACGGAAAGTAGGTGAACTTGTCCCGCCTGACTTTCTCCTCTTCTGTGTGACGAAGCGGATCGAAGCGCAGTGGATCAGGGAAGAAGCGGGCGTCCCGCTGCAACACATACTGCGAGAAGAACCAGTGCGTGCCGGGCGGCAGGCGATACGGTCCGATCTCGACAGGCTCGGTAGACATGCGACCCATTGCCCAGGCAGGCGGATAGAGACGCAGCGCTTCAGCGAAAACCATCTGCGTGTAGCGCATCTGTCCCTAGTCCTCCAGCGTGGGCAGGCGCGCGGCTTCGCCCTCGCCAAGCACTTTGCGGAGTTCTTCTGCCATGCGTGCGTCCGCGCCGGGGTTCAGGGTGAGCAGGTACCACGTCCAAGTCAAGGCATTCGCTGTGGTCTCGTAGCCTGCAAGAAAGATGGTCATCACTTCATCGCGTAACTGCTCGTCTGAGAGTTCCGAGCCATCTTCATCCCGTGCCACCAGCAGCAGGCTCAGCAGGTCAGACCGTTGTGCCAGCTTCTCCGCACCCTCTGCTTTGCGGTCGGCGATGATGCGCGTGATGATCCGGTCCAGCTTCTGCCGGGCTTTGCGAAAGCGCATCACGCCTGGAATCGGCCAGTGCAGAACCGCCTCCAGATTCGGAAAAGCAATCAGGTAGTTATAGATTCCCATGATGACGTTGGTCTGGTCGTTGATCGCGCGGATGTCTGCATCCACTTCGGTACTGAAGAGCGTGCGCGCCACAATCTCCAGGGACAACTGCATCATGGTGGCGGCGATGTCGATCTCGCCGCTGCTGTGCCAGGTAGAGCGCATGGCGGCTGCGCTGGCGACCATGGTTTCAGCGTAGGATGAGATGCGCTGCCGGTGAAACGCGGGAGCTGCGATGCGGCGCGAGCGCTTGTGCGTCGGGTCGTCCGAGGTCAGCAGACCTTCCCCAAGCAGGATTTTCAATCGGCGAATCGTGCGTTCCCGCACGAAGCTGCCTCCCTGATTGATGAGCACCTCACGGATATACTCCGGCTCGTTCAGGAACACGATGTGAATGTTAAAGAGGCGATAGTGGCCGATGGGGCCAAGATGCTTTGCCATGTACTCGAACAACCGGATTGGCCGTCCGATGCGCGCCCAGGGCTTGTGGAGATAGAAGGGAAGCGCACGCTTCAACCCCGGGGGAATGCGCCAGGTGCCGGTTTTCGTGGTGTAGCTGTAAGCCGGGCGAAAGACATAAGCTGAGTCATCCCGCGAGACCCCATCTTCGCGATGCTGTTCCGTTGCTGCCCTGCTGCTGATTAGACCGGAAAATGTCTGCTTCTAAGCAGGAACAAATGCGGCGATGCGCGCCTGCACGATCTCACGAATACTGTGGGCGATGGTTTCGATGCTGCCATTGCCTGAGATGGTGACGACACGCTGCGGCTCGCGTGCGGCAATCGCGGCATATGCGGCGTGCACCCTGCGAAAAAACGCATCGCCCTCCACCTCAAAGCGGTTCTCGTCCTTGCCGCCATGCTGTCTGCGAAAACGTTCGTTCCTGCGGCGTGCGCGTTCCAGGGCCTGTTCCACATCGGGCAGCAGCAGGATCGTCAGATCGGGCTGAAGGTCGCCACAGAGTGCCTGGTGCAAGGCAAGCACGCGCTCACTGCCCAGGCTGCGGCCAGCGCCCTGGTATGCCTCGCTTGAGTCCGTGTAGCGGTCACAGAGTACGATTTCACCGCGTTCCAGTGCGGGTAGAACCACCTGCTGGATCGACTGTGCCCTGTCTGCAAACATCAGTGCGAGTTCCGCCATGGGAGCCACGGGCCCGAGCTCCAAGTCAGAACGGCTGTCCAAAAGAATGGAGCGGATGCGCTCGCCCAGTGGCGTTCCGCCCGGTTGACGCAGCAGAACAGGTTGAACGCCGCGCTCACGCAGCCACTGGGCGAGCACGCGCACCTGCGTCGTCTTGCCGGAGCCATCCGGTCCTTCAAAGGTAATGAACGTACCTCGAACCGGTATCACGGGCGCAAACTCGTCTCGAAGTCGACATGGTCTTGCGTCTTAAAAACCAGGGTGAGTCTGCCCTCCTGCCCTTCGTTTACAGAAGGTCCTGTCTGTTGATGCTCATGCTTTGCAGCATCCAAGTACGAGAGCTTGATGGGACCGCTGCCGATCAGCTTGAACCGGTAATGGAAGGACTCGCCTGGATTGAGCAGTTGCGTGCCGAAGCTTGCAGTGGGATATTCCACCTGCACCACATTCAGCGGTTCGCCCGTTTTGTTGGTGATCGTAGCCTCGACGTATTTCGAGTGGCAACCGGAAACCAGCAGCCTGACGGTGGCGATTGCAGGGAGGCATCCACGGCGCATATCAGGAAGCGTAGCAGTTTGGTCGCAGGACGGTATTGACTGCGGTTCAGTCCAGAATGCGGGCGCTGAGTACCACACCGTTGCTACTGTCGTGCAGCATGATGGGGAAAGCCAGCACGCTCCACGTGGCGTTCATCTCGCCCTCACGCGCATCTGCCAGCAGGCCGCGCCGCGTTCGGTCGATATAGGTTTCGCGCGTTGTCGCCACGGATTGCAGCACCTCTCGCCAGTCCCGCAGGGAGACGGACATCTCTGCAAACATATTTTTGCCGACGAACCACTCGCGAGGGTGCTCCAGGTAGGCTGCGGCACTGTCGTTGACATAGACCCAGTCGCCTTCTGGGCTGAGTATCTGAACCAGAACGTCTACGCCAATTGCCCTTGCAATACGGGAATAGTAGAAATCGCGCGCATCCACCACAACCGGAGCACCCCTGCGCTTTGCCTCGAAGCCTCGAAGCGCGGAGAGCAGATCTTCGACAGCACTGTAGCCTTTTAGCAGGTGCATATCTTCAACACCGCCAAAACGGTGTTCCAACGTAGCCGAGAGGATGATGATGGGAACCGACGGACGCTTCTCTCGAAGTCGTGCAGCAACCTCGGTCCCGAACTTGCCTTGGCCAAGGTGATAATCGAGTACGGCAATTTCAATCTGGTCCAGTAACTCGTTTGCATCTTCAGCCGTGCTGGCAGGAAAACACTCATAGCCGTTCTGGCGGAGCACTGCCGCGCGTAGCAGAAGATTCGCAGGGTCGTCGTCCAACAGCAGAACACGTACGTGTTCCGGCGGTTGGCCACCCTCAGCGTTGTCGCTGGCCAGGCTTGATTGATCTTCATCCATCAGTGTCTCTGATGCGTGCACGGTGGAGATGGTCAGCTTATCGCGAGATGTTCGACTCCGAGGAGTTGTGACGCTTGAGTGCACGTACATCCCTTAGTAATTCAGGCAATCGCGCAAAGGCTGCCACGGCGCGCAACCACTCCCGATTCGGCATCGCTGGATAGCCAGATACGACAGCCTTCAGGCCAACATCGTTCGGAATTCCCGTTTGGGCCGTGGCAACCGCGTCATAGCCGATGCTGCAGTGCCCGGCAACGCCCACCAGACCGGCGCGCATCACCCGGTTGCCCCCCGCAGTGGAACCGGC
>CALMAP010000304.1:11498-12734 GCA_937859825.1 uncultured Terriglobus sp.
ATCACCCACCACCGTGATGCCGGACTGCACGATTTTGGACCATTGCGCTCCGTCTTTCGCGTACCCGAAGCCGTCTCCGCCGATCACGACGCCATTCTGAAGAATGACGTCATCACCGATCTGGCAGAACTCCCGCACGATGCAGTGAGCATGTGCAAAAAACCGGCTGCCAATCCGCGCGTGAGGATAGATCACAGTATGCGGCAACAGCACGGCGTCGCTCCCGATCTCGACTCCAGCACCGATCACCACATAGGCACCCACATGGGCGTTGGATCCAACAGATGCCGACGTATCCACCACAGCCGTGGAATGGATTCCAGGCGCGTACTGGGGAGGAACGTAAAACCTGTCGAGAAGCCTTGCAAAAGCAAGGTAGGGATTGTCGGTCCGCAGAGTGGAGGTGTTCGTCAGCGACGGAAAATTCCGGTCGACGATGACTGCCGCCGCACGGGTCGTCCGGGCAAGTGGAGCATAACGCTGGTTCGAGACAAAGGTGACTTCATCTGCCTGCGCCGATTCGATCCCGGCCACCCCGCGTATGGTGACGGAACCATCGCCGTCCAGGTCTGCTCCAAGGTAGGCCGCGGCTTCGGCAAGCTTAAGTGTCTTCCGCTTTTCCATTCCAACGCTCATGCTAATGCGGCTGAAACTGCCTTGCCTGCTCCGAAGCCGGCTCGGCGCCAAACAAACCGGGCTGCTGGTCATCGTGGCTCGGGCGCTCTGCAAGCTTCTCCATCTGCCTGCGCCGGGCGGGGCTGGTCACAACCGCGATGATCTGCAGGGCTTCAATCGCGCTTCGGGGAACATAAAGGCGCTGCGTGTTGCCGCGAATATCGGGAGGAACGATCTGGAAACCGCGTTCTTCCATCAAACCGTCCGCTAAAGTGAGATCGAGTGGAGCAAGCCCTTCAATCTGGTCCTCATCACGAAAGTTCAGGCGGACCCAAAGCCCTTCAGAACGAGGACGCGCGAGAAAAGTTTTCCGTGGAAGGCGTTCGGGGTTGTTCTCGTCGTTCAAGTAGAACTCGCGGACGTAGCTGACCAGCTTTACATCGTACAGCGGCACTTCTTGGGTACGGCCGGCAAGATCAAGCAGTTGCAGCAAGGGTACGCCATCGCGCTGCAGCACAAAGCCGCTGCCCTCCAGGTAGCCACGCAGCAGCCCGGGGGTAAAGCGCCTGACGATGACCTTTTTTCGAGCCGACCCCACTCCGCCGCGCTCCTCTTCAGTAC
>CALMAP010000305.1:0-4482 GCA_937859825.1 uncultured Terriglobus sp.
AGCAGAACCTCACCCGTGTCATCGACATCCGGATAGAACTCATTGTTGTACTCGTAGTAGCAGCCGCCTGGCGGCAGGTTGCGTACGTTCTCTGCCCTATCGCCCTTATGACGTACTTCTTTCGAGATGAGCCAGTGCGCGGCTTTGATCATGCTTGAATCGGTGCGCGAAACTCCCACGTCACCCAGCGTGGAAAGTACCTGCGCCGTGTCCCATACGGGTGAGTAGCACGGCTGCATACGGAAGGTGGGCGTCGGGTAGCCTGGCTCGCCTTCCGGGTTGTCGATGCCGAGCTTCTCGAATTCGTCCATCGCCCGGATCATTTGCGGATCGTCCAGCGAATATCCCAAATGGCGCAGCGCAACGATCGAGTTCAAAATGGCAGGATAAATAGCGCCAAGACCGTCAGACATCTCGAAGCGCGCCAGCATCCACTCTTCCGCCCGCTTCAGCGCACGCTTGCGCAGTGGCCGGATATGGACGCGCTCAGACCAGTGGGCCAAACGGTCGAAAAAGAGAAAAACATTGCGCCAGGATATGAGCTTCTTCTTGTTCCAACGCAGGTGAAGATCGGCATTCTCACGACCACCGACAAATAGCTCGTCGATGCCCTGCTCCGGCGGAAACTTCTTGAATGGCTTTTTCGCGTAAGTGATGGAGAGCGGCACAAGAATGCCGCGCGACCACGAACTGATCTCGTAGATGTTGAAGTAGAACCAGTTTGGAAACAGGACGATTTCTGGCGGAATCGCGGGAACCGCGTCATAGTCATACTGGCCGAACGCGCACAAATAGATCTTGGTAAAGGTGTTGCACTCGACCACGCCGCCATTCGCGAGGATCCATTCACGAGCCTTTGTGAGCACCGGGTGCGCGGGGTCCCAGCCCATCAGCTTGAGCGCGTGATAGCTCTTTACACCATAGTTAATGTTCGATGGGCCGCCTGGATAGAGGCTCCATCCACCGTCTTCGTTTTGATGACGAAGAATTTCATTGATGCAGCGCTCCATTTTCCCTGGATCGCCGGTGCCAAGCAGCTTGTGCAGATAGATGTAATCCGCCTCGAGCATTACGTCCGCTTCGAGCTCGCCTACCCAGTAGCCCTCTTCGTGCTGGTTCTGAAAAAACCATTCCGTTGCGCGCGTGATGCCGTCGCGTACCTTGTCCAGCCCAATGTCAATGCGCCCGAAGCGTGGCTGTACGGTCGTTCTGCCAGCGCCGGAAGATTGCTGCGATTGCTGCATGCCGATTCGATGTTCCTCAAAGGCCGGCGATGCGGTTTTGCGATCGCGAGAACCTGATGGATAGACTTAGGCCGAAGCCGAAGGACGTGTCTGCGCACCGGGTGCCGATGCAATTGCCTGAACGATTTCCGGCGGCAGGCCGAAACGAACATTCTCCGGCATCACCTCGACCTCATTCACAGAACCATAGCCACGCTCCTGAAGATACGCAACAACTTCCTGCACCAGCACTTCCGGTGCTGAAGCACCGGCCGTTACCGCAACGCTCGATGTGTCTTCAAGCCATTCCGGCTGAATATCTTCCGCCTTGTCGATCAGGTAAGACTTCGTGCCGAGGTTCATGGAAACCTCGACCAGACGATTGGAGTTGGAACTGTTTCTAGAGCCGACCACCAGAACAACGTCCGCATTGTGTGCCACGTTCTTCACCGCAGTCTGCCGGTTCTCGGTCGCATAGCAAATGTCTTGCGCGTGCGGTCCGACAATGTTGGGAAACTTACGCTTTAGCGCGTCAATCATGTACTTCGCTTCGTCGAGCGAGAGCGTGGTCTGCGTAAGATAGGCGACCTTGTCCGGGTCAGGTACGACAAGCTGCTCAACCTCTTCTACGGTGGAAACGACTTGCGTCACATCGGGCGCTTCACCCTGCGTACCCTCTACCTCTTCGTGGTCGCGGTGCCCCACCAGCACAAGCGAATAGCCCTGCTTGGCGAACTTGATCGCCTCCACGTGGACCTTGGTAACGAGCGGGCAGGTGGCGTCGACGACTTTGAGTCCACGTTCCTTGGCTCGATCACGAACGGCCGGAGATACGCCGTGCGCGGAGTAGATCACCCGCTTGCCCTCAGGCACCTCGTCCAATTCGTTGACGAAGATTGCGCCTTTTTGGCGAAGGTCGTCGACTACGTAGCTGTTGTGGACGATCTCCTTGCGCACATAGATGGGCGCGCCAAAGGTGTCGAGTGCAATTTTCACGATATCGACTGCACGAACAACACCCGCGCAGAAGCCGCGCGGTTTGAGCAGGAGGACATTCTTACCAGAAACCGCATTGCCGGAGAGTTCGGCAGCGGCATGAGCGGGTTCAAGCACCGAGGTAGTCACTCATAAAGTATACGCCAGCGGTGCCCTGAACCTATGCAGAATTGCACCTTTTAGAGTGCAGAAAATACAAGGAAGCTCTTCTTCAATCTCGCTTGATTGTGCAACGCGTTGTATTTACAGCTTGCCGCTGCAACCTGGATGCGGACAGTCGCAGCCGATGGTATCGGTCCCGGTATTTGCCGAGGTTTCACAAGTTTCTGAGCAATATTTGCTATCGCCGCTTACAGTACAGCTACAGCGATCATGCGCGCATTTCTTCGAATCGGACATAGAAACTCCTGGCGGTAGTACCGCACATTCATCAGAGCAGGACGGCAGGCGCACAGGTTGCCCTGTGTATGCCATGGGCGGCCTCCGAGGCCGACTCAGTGTTCTAGCGGCTGGCTTTGAGCATCTGCTCGGCGTGCTTGAGGCTTGTCTCCGTGACGGTCGCGCCGGATAGCATCCGTGCGATCTCAAGAGTCCTGTCCTCGTCGGGAAGCTGTCGAACCTCGGTACGCGTGCGGCCTCCCTTTTCGGACTTGCTAATGAGGAAGTGCTGCGTGCCGAATGCTGCGATCTGCGGCAAGTGGGTAACGCATAGCACCTGCTGGTGCGCGGCCAGTGCCTTGAGTTTGGCACCGACCGCTTCTGCCGCCCTTCCTCCAATACCAATGTCGATTTCATCAAAGACAAGGGTGCGAGGCAGCGCGATGCGGCGCTTCGTCTTACCGGGGCCACCCTCTTCCACGGAGACCTTGAGGGCAAGCATCACGCGGCTCATCTCGCCGCCACTGGCAATTTCCTCCAGCGGCTTCATCGGCTCGCCGGTGTTGGTGGCAATTAGGCACTCCACATGGTCCCAACCGTGCGCGGTCCAGAACTGCTGTTCTTTCTGCGGTGCGACCTCCACGCGAAATCGGACGGACATCGCCAGATCATTGATCTGCTGCTCTGCCAGCTTCTCGAGCCGGCGCGCATTCGAGATACGCGTCTCCGTCAGATCCTGTGCGACGCAGGTGTAGATGTACTCCGCTTCACTGAGCCGCTGCTTTGCAACGGCGATCAGCGCGTCTCGGTTCTCGACCTCGGCCAGCTTTCCGGAGACCTCTTCGCCATAGGAGATCACCTCCAGCAACGTGCGACCGTATTTCCGCTTCAGTCGGTCCAGCAGCGCCAAACGATCTTCGATTTGCTCCAGTCGCTCGGGCGACGCGTTGATGTTCTCGGCGTAATCGCGCACCGTGGCACTCACATCTTCCACCGCGGCACGCGCATTGGCAATCTGCGACGCAGACTCCGTGAACTTTGGGTCGTACTTCGCCAGTTCGTCCACGTGACGTTGCGCCGCAGTAAGCGCGGTGGCAGCCGCACCTTCGCCCTCATAGAGCAGATCGCTCGCACTCATCGCGGCCGTGTACAGCTTCTCGGCATTTGCCAGCACGCGCTTTTCCGCTTCGAGTTCCTCATCTTCCGCGTCCGAAGTGATGGCGGCGTCCTGAATCTCAGAACGCTGAAAGCTCCACAGGTCTACCATGCGCAGCCGTTCCTGCTCATCGGACGAGAGTTCATCGAGGGCCTCCCTGCTTTCGCGCCAGAGGGAGTAGGCGACGTGAACAGCCTCCCCTGCAGACTCCTTCTCAAGCTCCTTCTTCGCGAGAAGCCGCTCGCGAATCCGGGTGACGGCTTCACGACCAGGAGGCATCTGCGTTCCTACTCCCGCAAACCGGTCCAGCAGGCCGCGCTGCTGTGCCTGATCGAAGGCACCCATCGTTTCAGACTGCGCGTGGACCAGGGCAAGCTCCGGTGCAAGTTGCCGCAGCACGCCTACGGTCGCCGGCTGATTGTTGACGAAGACGCGACCCTTGCCGCCAGGAGAGACCTCGCGGCGCAGCAGTATCTCTGCGCCTTCCACGTCGATCCCCTTATTTTCCAGGAGGGTCTCAGCACCTGCGGTGGTCTCAAAGACGCAGGAAACAACTGCCTTCTCCGCACCGTGACGGACCACGTCCGAGGCGGCACGTCCGCCGAGCAGAAGAGCCAATGCATCCACGAGGATGGACTTTCCGGCACCCGTTTCCCCGGTAAGCAGGTTCAGCCCTGGACCGAAGGAGGCGACGGCATGGTCGATTACGGCGCCTACCCCGCCCAGGTC
>CALMAP010000305.1:4492-5482 GCA_937859825.1 uncultured Terriglobus sp.
GGCATAGTTTTCTGCGCGAAGCTCAAGCAGCATGAATCCGTCCCCCCCTGGAACTGCGGCAATCTACCCGGCAAGAAAAGCGTGGATCTTTGCTTTCTCTTCGCGCAGAGAATAGCACGATGCGTCTCATGCGCTAGTTATAGATTAGAGCCGTCTCGTTGCGGAGGCGTTCCCTTCTTGGTGCATCCCCGGCGCAGATGCAACGAGTTGTCTGCTCAGAGCGGGAGCAGTCTAAACTTCCTGTGAGCCATGTCCCTTCCCATGAGTACGGTTTCTCTCGCAGCGTTCTTTCAGGATGATCTTGGAACGGCGTCCACCGTTCCTGCCCAGCACTCCTCGGCCATCGGCGAGATGCTGCACAACAGCGGGCCGACTGCCCTCTTCGTGCTTGTCCTGTTGCTGCTGCTCTCTATCTTTTCGTGGACGATCATGCTGCAGAAGTTTTTCGCCTTCCGGCAGGCCCGCCAGCAGAACGACAATTTTCTACGGACGTTTCGCAAGTCAAGCCGGTTGAGTGAAATCTCCGCAATTGCGGCGCAGTTCCGGCCCGCGCCCCTGGTGGCTGTCTTTACCGAGATCGTCGAAGAGTACCAGCGGCAGAGCGGCGGTCGCGGCATGCCGCGCAGTCCGCAGGCGATCGAGCGCGCCGCGGCGATTGCATCGAGTGAGGCGCTCTCCGCACTGGAGAGCCGGCTTACTTGGCTTGCGACCATCGCGGCCATCGCGCCATTCATTGGCCTGCTTGGAACGGTGCTCGGCATCATCGATGCATTCCACGGGCTGGGTACGCAGGGCGCTGCAACTCTGCGCGCGGTTGCTCCCGGCATCTCTGAAGCTCTGATTACCACAGCGGCTGGTCTGGTCGTGGCCATTCCCGCGGTCGCGGGCTATAACCAGTTCACCGCCCGCATCCGTGAGTTCGGTGCCAAGATGGACGACTTCGGACGCGAGTTGCTGAACGCGATCGAGAATGCGGCTGCCGGTCAGGCT
>CALMAP010000305.1:5492-29200 GCA_937859825.1 uncultured Terriglobus sp.
AGGCTGGTACAGGCCGCGCAGCGGAACGTACAGGCATGGAGCGGTAGAGCATGGCCTTTTCAAGCGGCGGTCGCACCCAGACGAGCCTTGCCGAAATCAACATCACGCCGCTGGTGGACGTGGTGCTCGTGCTTCTACTGATCTTCATGCTGACGGCACCGGTGCTGCAATCAGGCATTGAAGTAGCCGTTCCGCAGACACGGTCGGTCAATCAGCTCACGGAAGAACGCAATGTTGTGACGATCGATGCGGAGCAGCGCGTCTACTTCCAGGACAAGCCAGTCAACGTGGACGATCTGCCTGCACTTGTCTCGCGCGGCAGCGGATCGCCAGCAAAAAAGGTGATTTACCTGCGCGCAGACGGAAAGGTGCCCTTCGAGGCGTTCGCCTCTGTGATGGATGCGGTCAAGCGGGGCGGTATTACCAACATCAGCATCGTGACCCGGCCATTTGAGAAGTAGCAAAGGCGCTCATTCGATGCGAGAGGTTTTGGAGCGGCGACTATGCCGGTGATGCAGGAGAACGAAGTCGAGAAGAAATCCCTGCTGCGCGAATTTGGCGGGGCCCTTCTGCTGCATGTCATCGTGATTGGTGGCATCGCGCTCTCCGGCTTTGTCTTCCATCAACGCAGCCAGAGATGGGGCGAGAACGCCGATCTGTCCGGTGCGGTACAGGCCACAATGGTCAGTTCCATTCCGCTGCCGCCGAGGGTACGTCCGCGCGAAGACAACGTGCTCGCCTCAGAGCACCCGAGTGAAGCACCGCCCCAGCCCACAACCAAGGCGGAACCGCCACCGAAACCGACCGACATTCCTGTTCAGGTAAGGCAGCCTGACAAGAAGGAATCGAAAAGGGTTGCAGAGCGGCCAACGCCCGAGACACCAAAGCAGAAACAACCACCGCCACCGGAACCGCAGAAAGCCACAAGCGGAAGCACAGGCGGAGTGAAGATTGCCATGCAGGCGATGCAGAGCCGCATCGGCACATCCGCCGTGAACGTGACGGACCAGAGTTTCGGCGCTCGCTTTGGCTACTACGTGCGTCAGATGAATCAGCGCATCTCACAACAGTGGTTCACACAGACTCTGGACACGTCTGCGCAGGGCCGCCGCGTTTACCTCACATTTCGCATCTCGCGTGATGGTTCGATCAGCGAGATCAACATCGTCAAGGGCAGCGGAAATGCGTCGCTGGACTCCAGCGCGAATCGTGCGCTGCAACGCATCGACTCGCTTGGCCCCTTGCCTGATGCGTACAGCGGGAGCTACATCACGGTGCAGTATTATTTCGAGCCCTCACAGCAGTGACCAGATGTAAGGTAGCCACCAAGGTACTTCCCTGCGTCTGACAAACGGAGAAAGAGCGCCTTGCGACTACCATGGCAGTGATGCGATTGCACCAGACTCCTCTCCGACGCTGGCCTGTCTTTGCGGGCGCTCTTCTGCTGGCATGTAGTGCCGCATTTATTCCTGCAACATTCTGCGCACAGGACACTGTATTCACCGGCACCAATAAAGGAGCGGACCGCATCCGCATCGCTCCTGCCAATTTCCATGCGCAGAGTGGCGATGCTGTTGGACTGAAGCAGGTCTTTGACAGCGTGCTTGAGAGCGATCTAAAGAATGCCGGTGTGTTCGACGTGGTCTCAAAAAGCATGGAGCCAAGGGCGGAGCCATCGGCACCAGGCGACATCAATCTGGCTGCCTGGGCAGGGGGCAACACCAATGCCAGCTATGTGGCCTTTGGGAACTTTGGAATCACCGGCGGCAAGGTGATGGTGAACGCCTACGTCTTCGACACGCACAATGCGCAGTATCCGCAGGTAATCGGGAAGCAGTATGTGGACGCGGCCAGCGAAGAGGCTGCGCGAACGATTGCCCACCGCTTCGCAGATGAGATCATCCTGCGGCTTGGCGGCGGCATCCCCGGCATCGCGGAGACGAAGATCTATTACGTGCGGGCAGGCGGAGGCACCAAAGAAATCTGGACCATGGAGTACGACGGCGCCAATCCACACGCTGTGACTCACCTGGGCACGGTTGCGCTTTCCCCGCGTGTCTCCCCGGACAACAGCAGGATTGCTTTTTCCGCACTGGGCAAAGATGGGTTTCAGATCCGGGTGTTTTCGCTCCTGCTTGACCGTATGGTGAACTTCAATTCTGCCGGCGGGACCAACATCAGCCCGGCGTGGTCGCCCAATGGGCAGTTGGCTTGGTCCTCTTCGCGCAGTGGCGATCCGGAAATTTATGTTGCCGATGCAAGCGGCAACGGCGCACGCCGCGTCACGAGCTTTCGCGGCCCGGACTCGTCGCCGACATGGAACCCCAAAACCGGGTCACAGATCGCCTGGATCAGCGGTCGCAGCTCGCTTCCGCAGGTCTACACGATGGAGGCAGACGGAACCGGCGTGCAGCGCATGACGGATGGTGGTTACGCCACATCTGTGTCCTGGTCGCCGAACGGTCAGTTTCTCGCGTTTGCCTGGAACCGGAAGTACGGGCCGGGTGCTCCTGGCGGTCAGGATATCTACGTCATGGAAGTGGCAACCAAGAAATGGATCCAGCTGACCAACGGCATGGGGCAATGTGACTTTCCTACCTGGTCACCGGATGGTCGACACATTGCCTTCGCCGTCGGTTCCGGGGTGCGTGGCCAGATCTGGTCGATGCTTGCCGATGGCACAGAGAAGCACAAGCTGGTGGCGGGTGACATGCCGAACTGGAGTTTCCGCTAACAGATGTTCCCGATGGGGTTTTCAGCATCCCCATAACTTGGTAAAACGAATCGAGATGGCCACGCAACGGGCCAGGAGGACAGGATGATCGTGATGTCGCGGACAGGACGTAGAACCACCCAGGGCCGCATGTATGCAGCAATCTCAACAAGCATCGTTGCGCTCTTGCTAACGACGGGTTGCCACAAGAAATCCAAAGCGCCTCTGCCCAGCACAGCCCCGGCAGCCATGGCGCAGGCACCCACCGTGACGCTCGCGGCCGATCCTGTTGCGATTGATGTTGGTCAGTCGGTGACTCTGACGTGGCGCACGACCAATGCCAATACCGTATCCATTGACGGCATCGGCAGTGTCGATCCGAATGGGAACCAGACGGTCATGCCATCGACCTCGACGAATTTTCACATCACCGCGACCGGTGATGGCGGCAGTGCAGAAGCAAATGTTCGTGTAACGGTCCGTGTGCCTCAGCCGCAAAGCAGCGGTTCCAGCAGCAATCTGAATGACATGGGCACAGACGCAGCTTTTCATGCTGCTGTGAAAGATGTCTTCTTCGACTACGACAGCTACGACCTGCGGCCAGACGCACAGAGCAACGCATCTCAGGCAGCGACCTACCTGAATGCTCATCCAGCGATCAAGGTTGTTGTTGGCGGCTACTGCGATGAACGCGGTTCCGCGGAATATAACCTGGCGCTTGGCGAAAATCGTGCCAATGCTGCCAAGCAGGCACTCGTTAGCGCTGGTGTGTCAGCGGGACGTATTCGAGTCGTCTCCTATGGTAAAGAGAAGCAGTTCTGCACCGAGGCTGCAGAAAGCTGCTATCAACAAAACCGCCGCGGGCAGTTCAATCTCGACCGGTAGCGTCAAGGCATGCGGTAGTACGAAAGCGAAGCAGGAGGGAAATCGCTCATGAACACCTTGCAACCGAAGCGTCTACGGGGCGCCTCTCTTCTGCTTGCAATTTCAGCATTGACTCTGTCACCCCGGGCGTTCGCCGTCAGTAAGGAGATGGTGCAGCTCCAGACGCAGGTACAGCAATTGCAAGATGCAGTGGCAAGACTGCAGCAGTCGAACGACGAACGTATGGGCGTGATGCGTGATCTTGTGCAGCAGACTGCCGATTCCGTGAACAAGATGTCCCTTACGGTCGGACAGCTTCAGCAAAAGCTGGGCAGTCAGGTCGATGCGCAGGGTGCTAAGGTCGACCAGGTTTCAGGACAGGTACAGGCTCTGAATGACTCGCTGGATGAACTGAAAGCCAGGCTGCAGCGTATCGAAAAGAGCGTGAGTGAGGTGCAGAGTAGTCAGCAGTCCATCAACGCACGCGCTGGAGAGACCAGCCTCGGAGTGGGAGCTCCTGCCAGTGGCTCGGTCACACCTGCTGATGCTGTACCCGGCATAAAGGCAACCAGACCGTCGAAGAACACACCGCCTCCAGGATTCCCTTCCGATGATTCGGCATCGGAGCAAACTCCTGTTCGATCCAACGCGGAGTCTCCGAATAGTGGAGCACCGCCCGTAACCGACCTCTACCAGACGGCGTACGGTGACTACAACGGCGCGAAATACAGTCTTGCTACGGCAGAATTCAACGATGTAATCCGCTTTTATCCCGACTCGAACTATGCTGGAAACGCGTACTTCTATCTGGGCGAAATTCTCTACAAGCAGCAGAAGTTCCTGCCAGCCACGAAGCAGTATGACAAGTTAGTGGAGCAGTACCCGGGAAATCCAAAGATCCCGGCCGCACAGCTCCACAAAGGGCAGGCTCTGCTCGCTCTTAAGCAGAACGATGCAGGCGTACGTGAACTGAGGTCGTTGATTCAGCGCTTTCCGGCCTCGCCTGAAGCAACACAGGCAAGAAGCAAACTGAGTGAGTTGGGAGTCCGCGTCAGCGCATCCCGTGCTGCGACTCGCTAGTTGATTTCAACTCTTTGTCAGGAACGCATACCGTTCAGCAGGGCCGCGAGTGTGTCCTGCTTTTCTTTGGGCAGCGCAAGAAGAGGCAGCCGCGGACGCCCGCCGAAGTACCCGCTCAGTTCTGCGCCGGCCTTGAGCGCCGCCACCTTCTCACGCTGAAAGAACTGCTCGGCAATGGCGACGCGCTGCTGCTTCTGCTGCATAAGTGCTGTGTCTCCATCTTTCCAGGCAGCCCAGATCTCAAAAACAGCCTGCGGTACGGCTGCTGCAACGTGCGCGGAGATCCCCCCAGCACCGGCGCGCATGGCTTCTGTTGCCTGATCTGCATGGGCCCATAGAATTTGCATTCCGGTTTCTTTGGTTCTGGTTATGAGGGTAGTTGCTGCAGGAGCCTCGGCGAGGGCTGTTCCGCCCGTCAGGCTTTGCGCGGAGATGAAGGTGCCTGGTCCTGCGCCTGCCTCCTGCTGCTTTGGCAGCAGCATGCGACCTGTCGCCGCGGTGAAGGTAACGGTAGTTCTACTGGTCCGCTTTACATACCCGGTCGCATGCTTCAGTTCTGCAACGCGGCTGATATGGTTCGACTGCTCAAGAATGCCCACCACGTTTGGGTGGCTGGCAATAGACGCGAGGAACGCAACTGGCAGGTCACGGCTGCCCAAACTGGAGGCGATCACGATTGGCAGCCGGGAGCGGTCGGCCATGGCCTGGAACCACACCAGCAGTTCAGGCGAAGGTTCCTCGTCACGCCACCAGAAAGGGTCGGCGGCGAACGGCGCCTGCAGCAGCACCGCATCGTAGTGCAGTTCTGCCGCATAGTTTGCGAGTGCAACCGCTGGCAGAACACCTGCTTCCGAAATGACAGCGGTCAATACTTTTTCCGCTGCCGCTGTATCTGCGACAGTGCGCAGCACGGCACGCTTCTCGTCCGTGGTCAGTGCCTCACTTTCTCCTGCTGGACCAAGCACGACCAGCCCCTGCCCTGGAGTAAGTGAGTAGCGGCGGACGTTATGCTCCAGCTTCCGGTAATACACCTCCCCATCCGGATAGAAGGGAGTGGTTAATGGGATGTGCACGCCGTCTAAGAGCATCTTTCCATTATCGCTTGGATGAGCGGCTATTCAGAAGACTTCCCATCTGATGAAGAACTCGCTAAGGTAAGCGCATGGAAGCTGTAGAAATCCGTGGTACGAAAACCACGAAAGATCTGCTGGAAGATGCGGGCTGGTTTCTAGGTCACACCGTTGCGGCCGTACTGGCGTTTACTATTGTTTTCCTCACGTTCACGATTGCGCAACCGAATCCCGATTCCTCGACGCCCAAGCTGCTCTGCACGGCCCTCTCCCTGTTCATACCGATGATTGCCGGCTTCTTCTCCCATGTTCTGCATCGCGACAGCATTGCCGGCAACGTATGGATCTCGGGGTTGCTTACCTTTGGTGTGGTCTGCGTGCATGTTCTCGACCTGCCCACGGGTTCCGGTCTGTGTGATGGATGCGGCGCACTGGACAAGCTCACGCGCACTTTCTTCACCATTGACCACAATAGTGGACTCATGGCTGGCGACGGTCTTCTGATCGGCGCATGGATTCCACTCTCAATGATCGGATATGGCATCGGAGCAAAGATTCGGGCCGCACTCGTTTCATAAAAACCTCGGGAGTCTTCGCTGCCGGTGTTTTCATGAGCTGGTCATGCAGAAAGCCTTGCCCGCTCGGAATGAAGTGTCTGCAGCGCATAGATGTGAATTTCACCACTTTGAAGTGAGGCAATGCCCTCTGCCGCGGCACGCGCCGCGGCGATCGTGGTGATTGTGGGAATGCGTGCGAGCACAGCAGCGCGGCGAATTGCCTTTTCGTCAAAGACGGTATCCTGCCCGCGTGGCGTGTTGATGATGAGCTGGATGCGATCGCTCTTGATCAGATCGACGACATTCGGCCTTCCTTCCTGCACCTTGAAGACCCGCTCCACCTGCATGCCGGCGTCGCTGAGGATGTCGGCCGTGCCGTGCGTAGCCACCAGATGAAAACCCATCTCGACATACTGCGAGGCCAATGGGACAACTGAGGCCTTGTCGTGATCGTTTACGGAGAGGAAGACCGTTCCTTTCGTGGGCAGGTTTTGCCCTGCCGCGATCTGCGCCTTGGCAAAGGCCTCACCGAAGGTACTGGCAACGCCCATAACCTCGCCGGTGGAGCGCATCTCCGGGCCGAGCACCGTGTCCACGCCGGGAAACTTGCCCCATGGGAAGACCGGCGACTTCACGAAATAGTGCGCCCCTGTACCAAGATCCTTGCCGGACGCGGTCTGCTCCGGCAGCAGTTCGCGCAGCTTGCGTCCCGTCATCAGGCGCGAGGCAATCTTCGCCAGCGGCACGCCGGTCGCCTTTGAGACGTAAGGCACGGTCCGGGACGCGCGCGGGTTGACCTCGATCACGAAGACGATGCCACGCTGGATCGCGAACTGGATGTTCACCAAACCGATCACATCCAGGGCGAGGGCGAGCTTGCGGGTGTACTCGCGAATCTGGCGGAGCACATCGTCCGTGAGATCGACCGAAGGCAGAACGCATGAAGAATCGCCTGAGTGAATACCAGCTTCCTCAATGTGCTGCATGATGCCGGCGATTACCACGTCGGTGCCGTCGCACAGCGCGTCCACGTCCACTTCCGTGGCGTCCTCCAGGAAATGATCAATCAGTACTGGCCGCTCCTGCGAATACTCAATCGCTGTGTTCATGTAGCGAATGATCGCTTCGTCGTCATACGCGATTACCATTGCGCGGCCGCCCAGAACATAACTGGGGCGCACCAGCACGGGGTAGGTCACGCGATTGGCCCCGGTAAGGGCTTCCTGCACGCTGGTGGCAAGGGCGCCCTGCGGCTGCGGGATCTTCAGTTCTTCGATTAGCTTCTGGAAGCGCTTGCGGTCTTCCGCCAGCTCAATTGATTCCGGCGAGGTGCCGATGATAGGCACCCCCGCTGCTTTCAGCGGTAGGGAGAGATTCAGCGGCGTCTGCCCGCCAAACTGCACGATCATGCCGATCTGCGCGCCGCTGCTTGCCTCGTGGTGGTACACAGCAAGCACGTCTTCAAGTGTGAGCGGTTCGAAGTAGAGACGATCGCTCGTGTCGTAGTCGGTTGAGACCGTCTCCGGATTGCAGTTGACCATGATGGTCTCGTGACCGTCCTCACGCAGCGCGAAGGCTGCATGGCAGCAGCAGTAATCAAACTCAATGCCCTGCCCGATGCGGTTCGGTCCGGAACCGAGAATGATGATCTTCTTGCGCGTGGTTGGGGTGGCTTCGTCTTCCTCGTCGTAGCAGGAGTAGAGATACGGCGTGGAGCTTTCGAATTCCGCTGCGCACGTATCCACCAATTTGAAGACTGGACGCACACTGTTCTTCTCGCGAAGTTCTCTTATCTGCGTTGCCGCATTTTTATCGCGCAGGTTCCAGGCGGTCGCCAACTGGTCGTCCGAGATGCCCATGCGCTTCGCCGTGCGAAGCTGATCTTCACTCACGGTCGCCATGTTGGTCCCGGCGATCGCCTTCTGCTCATCCACAATCTGCTTCACCTGGAAGAGGAACCAGGGGTCCATGGTGGTGAACCGGGCAACTTCGCGTACGCTCATGCCCTGCTCGAAGGCGTAGAAGACGTAACGCAGGCGCTCGGGATGTGCCGTTACCAGCCGCTGCGTAAGACGGCGAGGCTCGATATCGGACGGTGTTGCTTTCTTGCCCGTTTCCAGTGAGCGGACCGCCTTCATCAGTGATTCCTTGAAGGTGCGGCCAATCGCCATCACCTCGCCCACGGACTTCATCTGTGGGCCGAGACCCTCGTCGGCTCCCGGAAACTTTTCAAACTGCCACTTGGGGATCTTGACGACGACATAGTCGATCGTCGGCTCGAAACAGGCGGGCGTGGCCTTCGTGATGTCATTCTGCAACTCATCCAGCGTGTAGCCGACGGCAAGCCGTGCGGCAATCTTCGCAATAGGAAAGCCGGTGGCTTTCGAGGCAAGTGCGGACGAACGCGAGACACGCGGGTTCATCTCAATTACGGTCATGCGGCCGTTTGCGGGGTTGACCGCAAACTGCACGTTACTGCCACCGGTCTCCACGCCGATCTCGCGCATCACCCGAATCGCCGCATCGCGCATGCACTGGTACTCGCGGTCAGTCAGCGTCTGTGCTGGCGCAACGGTAATGGAGTCGCCCGTGTGCACGCCCATCGGGTCGAAGTTCTCGATGGAGCAGATGATGATGACATTGTCCGCCAGGTCACGCACCACCTCCAACTCATACTCTTTCCAGCCAAGTACCGATTCCTCGAGCAGGCATTCATGCACGGGCGAGAGATCGAGACCACGCGAAAGGATCTCCGTCAGTTCATCCCGGTTGTAGGCAATGCCGCCACCTGAACCGCCCAGCGTAAACGACGGACGAATGACTGCCGGGAAGCCGATCTTCTGCGTAAAGTCGAGGCCATCGCGCAGGTTGTTCACCAGCGCGGAGCGGGGCATATCCAGCCCAATGCGGTTCATTGCATCTTTGAACAGGAGGCGGTCTTCCGCCTTCTTGATGGCGTCGAGCTTTGCACCGATCAACTCAACATCGTACTTCTCCAGCACGCCCGCATCGGCCATGTCGACGGCAAGATTCAGCGCCGTCTGACCGCCAACTGTCGGGAGCACCGCGAAGACGCCGGGCTTGCCGCTCGCCTTCAGCATCTCCGACTCGATACGCAGGATCTCCTCAACATACTTCGCGGTCAGCGGCTCCACATAGGTACGGTCCGCAACCTCAGGGTCCGTCATGATCGACGCCGGGTTCGAGTTCACGAGAACGACTTCGTAGCCCTCCGCTTTCAATGCTTTGCATGCCTGGGTGCCGGAGTAGTCAAACTCTGCCGACTGGCCGATAACGATCGGGCCAGAGCCGATCACGAGAATTTTTGCGATGTCGTTCCTGCGTGGCATCTTGTTCCTTACTGTTGCAGTGGGCCCGGTGGATCACAGGCTCGTAAAAAGAGGCATCCTCGGATGCCTCTCGTTTCTTACTTTTGAAAGTCTTCCATCATGGCGCGGAAGTCTTTGAAGAGATAATGCGAATCGTGCGGACCCGGTGAAGCCTCGGGGTGGTACTGCACGCTGAACATGGGATGTTTTTTATGCTTCAGCCCGGCCACGGTCTGATCGTTCAGGTTCACGTGCGTTACTGCAACCGCGCCTGCGTCGAGTGACTCGGAATCGACAGCGTAGTTGTGGTTCTGCGAGGTGATCTCAACTTTGCCCGTGTCCAGATTCTTGATGGGGTGGTTCGCGCCGTGATGGCCGAACTTCAGCTTGTAGGTTTTACCTCCAAGTGCAAGTCCGAAGATTTGATGGCCAAGGCAGATGCCGAACAGTGGGGTCTTCCCTGCGAGATCACGTACGTTTTGCTGTGCGTACTCCAATGGTTCCGGGTCACCGGGACCATTGGAGAAGAAGACGCCGTCCGGATTGAGAGCAAGCACGTCCTCTGCGGAAGTCTGCGCGGGTACCACCGTCACGCGGCAGTTCTCGCGGGCCAGCATGCGCAAAATATTCTGCTTGATGCCGAAGTCATAGGCGACCACATGCATCTGCTTCGAGCCGGGAGCAAGCGCCTGCGGCAAAAACTTGTCGCCAGTCTCATTGCGCGGATCGCGGTCGGAGAACTCGTAGCGCTCTTTCGTGGACACGACACTCGCGAGATCTGTTCCGTCCATCTTGCGGACGGCGCGTGCCCGCTCTACCAGTTTGTCCACGTCGGTCTCGCGCGTCGAGATCACGCCGCGCATCACGCCGTTGTTACGCAGGTGCCGAACGATCGCGCGCGTGTCTACATCCGCGATGACAGGAACGTTATATTTCTCCAGGTATTCGTCCGTCACCTGCGTGGAGCGCCAGTTTGACGAAACAGGAGAAAACTCACGCGTCACCAGTCCTTCGATGTAAGGCCGATTGCCCTCGTCATCACTGGGCGTGGTGCCATAGTTGCCGATCTGGGGATTGGTGAGAACGACGATCTGCCCGGCATACGAGGGATCGGTGAAGATCTCCTGGTACCCGGTCAATGCAGTGTTGAAAACAACTTCCCCGGAACATTCGGCGGGAGCGCCGAAACCTTTACCACGGAAGACGCGCCCGTCTTCGAGCGCCAAAATCGCTTGCATTGCCTCTCCAAAGGAGTGGATTCAATCGATTCTACCAGTGTTGCGCAGAGGACCCGGGAAAATCGCATTCACTCTGCCGGCAGCTCGATCAAGACTTCGTCCCCTTGCTGCTTCAAGGCATACACCGCAACACGGCTGTTCTCCTCCAGGCACTCGCCGGTTCTAAGGTCGAAGCCCCATGCGTGCCAAGGACAGACGATCCGGCCCTCTTCTATCCAGCCTTCCGCAAGCGGACCCTGCCGGTGCGGACACCAGTTGTTCACGGCCGCCAGTTCTCCCTGATTGTTCACCAGACACACGTCGACGTTCTCTGCCTGGAACTGGCGGGCGGTGCCCGCCACAGGAGCTTCGGCTGTACTGCAGATTTTTACCCAATGACTCAACGTTCTCTCGACCTCAGATACCAGAATGCCTCAGGTAGACCGGCTACGATGAAGGCATGGCTACACCCCGCCCTCTCTCGCGCAACAGCAAGCCTACTTACAACCGGCAAGACCCCGCGCATCTTGTTGTCGATCCCAAATGGCTGGTTAAGGTATTTAGCCTGACTACCCTGGCTGCGTTTGTTTGCGCGTATCTGGCAATGTGCTTTCTGTTCTGGCAGGGTTCATGGCAACTGGTGCTGCATCCGGGGCGGAACCCATCCGTGAAGACTGGCCTGCCTACGAAGGATGTCCGGTTCGGGCCGGATCAAGGGGGCCGGCCGCAATTGACAGGCGAGTTTTACGCGACGGCCGGAACGGGAAAGGATGCTGCGCCGACTGTGCTTTATCTCAGGCCGGGAGATGGCCAGCTGGATGCGCATGACGCTCCCCTGCTACAGATGCTGCACGACCTCGGGATGAACGTGCTCGCGTTTGACTACCGCGGATGCGGCAGGTCCGGACAGACGCCTCATCCCTCTGAGCAGCGCATGCAACAAGACGCCGAGAGTGCCTGGGCGTACCTTACAGGCTTGCAGGGCACCCCGGCCCACCGAATTGTGATCTATGGAGCCGGTGTGGGTGCCTCACTTGCAAACAGGCTTGCGATCGAGCATCCCGAGGCTGCGGCGCTCGTGCTGCGAAATGCCGCGGCCGATGTAACAGGTACCGTCAGGCGTGAGCCGAGGAGCCGCGTCTTTCCGATAGCGCTTCTGTTTCACGACCGCTTCAAACTGGATGGACTAAGCACGCTGGCTATGCCCAAGCTGCTGATCGACGCAGGCCCGAATGATCTCGGCCCGGAAGATCGGGTACGGCAGGACCTCTACCGTTCGGCAGGTCTCCCAAAGATGACCGTGGAGCTGCCTACGGGCGACCCGGCCGGGGAACAGAAGGCGCTCAACCGCTTTCTGGATGACCGCACAGGCTTGTTACCGGCTGCCGTGTTGCTTCCGCAGCTTCCGTCTGCAAAGTAGCCTTAAACACATTCTCGGGCATACGCTAGGCTTTCTGCGGACGGAGCCTTTACCAAGGAGAAGCATGCGCAGGTATCTCGATGGAATGCAGCCTTGGGGAACTCTGCTGTTGCGAGTGGTGCTGGGCGTAGCCATGGTCTACAACGGATGGCACAAGGTCATTCCAGCAGGCGGCTTTCACGGCAACAACACCTTCGCGGCCCTGCAACATTGGAACACCTTCGTAATGCACCTGGGCATGCCTGCATGGCTTGGAACGGTCTCTGCCCTGACCGAATTTTTCGGAGGCATGGCTCTGGTTTTAGGCCTGTTCACCCGTCTGACTGCGCTCCTGGTGGCGGTGAACATGGCAGTCGCCCTTCTGAAAGTCAACATCCTTCATGGCTATGATGGATCACAATACACCCTTGTACTCTTCTCAGTGGCGGTGGCGCTGATGTTTTTCGGGCCTGGCACGCTCGCCTTGGACGACCGCATCGGCCTGAACTGAGCGCGAGCAGAAGTGAAGGCCTCCGGTGCTCTGGAGGCCTTACATAAGGGTGGGAAGTGTTGTTGCGGATAGGTGATGCCAGAGTCGTAGAAGGGTAACCCCGGCGTTACTGCTGACTACATCGGTTAAGACGCGGCCACGAAAGAAAGGTTGCGCTGCCAGCGAACGTCAACGCAACCAGTTTTACACGACTTGTATATCGGCAGATACCTGCGCTTCATTACGTGTGGGTTACACAATTTTTAGAGATTGTGCCGAGGACAGGGACGCACCGGGAAAGATGGTTTGCAGATCACGTGTTCCAAGAGACCGCATGATGATTTCTCCCAGCACCTGGCGAAAGTCTGTCGTGACTGCCAGATCGCGACGTTCATTCAACTGCTCGTTTGCGAGTCCAGGCCACCTGCCGTACACGTGTCCCCCGCGGACTGCACCACCAAGAACAAACATCACATTGCCGTGACCATGGTCGGTACCGCCCGTGCCGTTCTGCCGTGCGGTGCGGCCAAATTCGCTCATGGTCACAAGCGTCAGGTGTTCGGCGTCCTGTCCCATGTCCTGCCAGAAAGCCGCAATGGCTTCAGAAAATTCTTTCAGCCGATTGGCCAGTCGGCCGTTCGTGGAGCCCTGTGCCTGGTGGGTGTCCCAGTCGCCGATATCGGCAAACGCAGCTTCGACGCCAAGATTCGCCTTTATCAATTGCGCAACCTGGCGCATGCTATTCGCGAAGGGAGTGTTGGGGTAAACCACTCCGTTCGCCGGCTGATAGTGCGCAGGATCGGTGGCCTTGAGCATACGGACCGCCTCGAACGTCTCGGTCCCCTGCCCGCTTAAGACGTGGTCGGTCGAACCTGCGTACATCCGCTGGAAGGCGGTCGAGACAGGAGCGGGATCGGCACCGCGTCCACCCACATTGAAATCATTCACATTGTTGATGGCGACGGCAGGCACCTTGCCCTGCAACGTTCGCGGCACCGCATTGCCCAACGCAATCGCGCGAAACGTGGAGGCGGAACTCAGCCGTTCTGACTGCAGTGCGCGGTTCAGCCATCCATCCTGCGTGCTCTTCAGACCTGGAGTTCCACTCTCCATGTAGTCCTGTGCGTCAAAGTGCGAACGCGTAGAATCCGGCGAACCGACCGCGTGAACCACCGCGAGATGCCCCTGCTGATACAGCGGCTGAAACGCCTTCAACGCGGGATGCAGCCCGAACTGTCCGTCGAGATCGAGCACATCTTTCTGCGGGATCCCGATCGTTGGCCGTAACGCGTAATAGTTCGGTTCCTGGTACGGCACCACGATATTCAGGCCGTCCGCGGCGCCTCGTTGAAAAACGACGACCAGCTTCTTACCCGCAGCCTGCGCAGCAGCCTGTTCCGCCATGACCGAGCGCACCAGAAACGACGGGATGGTCGAAGTTCCGACGAGCGCCAGGGCGCCATTCTTCAGAAGTCCACGACGTGTGAGATTCATTGTGTTCTTCTCCTGCTCTCAGTGTGAATATGTTTACGCAGCAAATGAGCTACCGACGTTGAAACTCGGGGGAACCGATCAGCAAGCCCGTCATCACGGCCGCTTCCCGATCTGTTGGTGTGGGGTTCGGCTTCAGGGGTGTGCTGCCCGGTTGGCGCTGGTTCAGGTTCACCAACTGTCTCACACCCTTCGTCTTCTGTTCCGCACCGAGACCGGCAGGTCCAGCGTTGAAGTCGCGTGCTGCCTGTTGAATGGCTGAATCATCTGTCTGGGAAAGTACTGCCTGACGCGTCTGATTGCTTGCAGCGGTATCCAACAGGGCCGCTTCGAGTGCCCGCTCTTTCTGTACAGCAGCATCGGAAGAACCCGTTGTTCCCGTCAGGAACACTGACCCTGCCATCAGGCGCGAGGTGTCCAGCGATGTGCCGGCGATCCGATTGCTTCCAAGGAGTATCGCGAAGTTCATCCTGTTAATCAATGCATTTGAGCTCAGCCAGGTCTCCGCATCCCACTTGTAGCCGGTGGGTGGCTGACAACCGTAGAGCGGCATACCAAGACGTTCCAGCGCTTGTGCAAGAGGTTGTGGGTTCTGAACGTCTGCATTCGTGGCGCGCACGGCGGATACTACGTACTCAAGAGGCGTTTTAATCTTCGCGTGTACCGTCGCAGGTGCAAAGAACTCGGGCGAGTGCACCATGGTTCGCAGTACCTGGCGTATGTCACCGCTGGATGTTAGGGATGTCTGTGCCATGCGATCGACCATTGCGGGGGGAGGTGTGTCGTTCACAAAACGCTGTGCGAGCTCAAGCGAGATGAAGTGTGCGGTGGCCGGGCTGGTGCTAAGCATGTGCAGCACCTCTTCACCTTCACTCTCGCCTGCTTCCTTGATTGTGCGGCCCAGCACGTGCTTGGGACCGGGTTGGTGGCGACGATCATTGAAAAGAAACGCTCCACCTTCCGCGGGACGCTCCATCGTCCAGCCGGTGAAAACTTTCGCCACTTCAGTGACGTCTGCCTGCGTGTAACCGCCGTTGACTCCAAGGGTGTGCAGTTCCATCAGCTCGCGGGCGTAGTTCTCATTCAAACCGGTCTTCTGCTGCTTCGGATTGCGCGCGGCAGGCCCACGCAGCGCAGCGGGTGAGTCAGGCCCAGTGCTCTGCGCGTTGTCCAGATACATCAGCATCGCCGGGCTCTTCGCGGTGGCCTCCAGCAGGTCTTCAAACCTGCCCAGAGCGTGCCTGCGAATCGTCTCTTCGTACTCCGGCAGTAGCGACGGCATCTGGCCGTCTTTGCGGATGTATACGTTGAAGTGGTTCAGCCAGAAGTCGGTCATCACCGCTTCCAACTCACGCTGGCTGTAGATGTCTCGCAGAAGACGGGAACCAAAGAGCTCCCCTGAGATCATGCGATTGGTTCCCGCAAGTGCGGCAAGTGTCTCTTTCTGCTCAGGGGTAAGACCATCCGCCAAGGTGCCCTCACTTCCCCGAAGACCCTTGCGAAGGGCAATCAGCTGGTCTGGCGCGGCATGCAGCAGGTAGTTGTATCTGTCTTGCGGCGCAAGCCTGAGGACTGCATCCACTTGTGACTGCGGCATTGCCGGAGTCCGCTGGTCAAGGTTTTGCGTTGGCGCGGCTTTGGTGTTGAACGGAACGGTGCTGCCAGGCATGCCGGCCTGCATCCCTGCATCCGCCGCTGGAGTCGTAGTGTCCCCTGCTCCCTTTTCTTTCTTCGCTTGTTGCCTCATCTCGTAAAACTCGACCTGATCCGAAACGATGGCCCGTGCAACCGGATCACCGGGAACATTGCCGGTACGGGCAATCTGCCGGATCGTGGCCGGTGTTGGGTATCGGGCGAGACGATCCTCCTGCGAAAGTTGCAGGGCCGGGTACATGCTCAGTTTTTGGTCGAGCGTGCTGTCATCGATGCGCTCCGGTGCAAGCTGCTGTTCGAACCATGCATCCACCCCCATGGAACGAACCCTTGCGACTTCACCCGGTCGCGGTCCGAACGAGAAGCGCTGTAACACCAGGGTCGCGCGATCGACCGGCGCGGCTTTTGTACCTGGGGCGGCGGCAAAGGCCAATGGCGCTGCTGGCATCCAGAGAACGAGTGCCAAGGTGCAACCTGAGAATAAACATGAGTGAGCAGGGCGGTGCATCGGGACACCTCAGAACATTTCGTCACGTATGCTGACCCGGAAGCTGGACGTGTGTTGCGAATCCGTTTGGATGTTCCGCTTAGAACGCAACCAGCTCTGCCATCGCGGCAAACAGATCCTCTGCCTGAGGAAGGATCGCATCTTCGAGCACCGGCTGGTATGCAACGAAGGTGTCCATCGACGCAACACGCCGGACGGGAGCGTCGAGATCGTGAAAGAGTTCTTCGCCGATGCGGGCAGCGAGTTCCGCGCCAAAGCCCCAGCTCCGCATGTCTTCGTGTGCAACGATCACGCGGTTGGTCTTTCGCACACTCTCCGCGACGGTTTCAAAGTCGTAAGGAGAAAGTGAACGAAGGTCGATGATTTCAGCGGAAATATCTTTCTCCCGCTCCAGCCGCTGGGCTGCCTGCAGCGCTCGTGGAACCAAGGCACCGTAGGTCACCAGCGTTACATCCGTGCCGGTGCGGAGCGTGCTGGCTTTGCCGAATGGAATTGCGTAGTCCGGACCGGGATAGGGAGCGCGGCCAAACGCTTCTCGGTAAAGCCTCTTGTGCTCTAGAAAGAGCACCGGATCGTCGCAGCGAATTGCGGTGCGGAGCAGGCCGGCAGCGTCCCGAGCGTTGGACGGCATCACCACTCGAACACCTGGAGTGTGGGTAAAGATGCTCTCTCCAGATTGGGAGTGATAGATCGATCCGCCGGTGAGGTATCCGCCGATGGGGACGCGCATGACGATCGGGCAGGAGAATGTCCCGTTCGAGCGCCACCGCATGACCGATAACTCGTTTCGCATCTGGTGCATAGCGGGCCAGATGTAATCGAAGAATTGAATTTCCACCACCGGTTTCATCCCGCGAACGGCCATACCGATCGCACGACCGGTAATGTTCGCCTCAGCCAGGGGCGAATTGAAAACGCGGTCGGAACCGAACTCCGTCTGCAGACCTGCGGTAAGTTTGAAGACGCCGCCCTTGCCTTTCAGCGCACCAGAATGCAAGTGCTGATCCCGGCTGGCGTCTGCCACGTCTTCCCCGAAGATGACAACGCGCTCGTCGCGCCGCATCTCATCGCGCAGCGTGTGATTGATCAGGTCAGCCATGGTGCGTTCCGCAGGGTCGGTCACAGGCGGCAGGGGAGTTGCGAAGACTGAGTCGGTAGGCTTGAGATCCTCCGAATACACATGCCGTTCAATGCTTGAAACTAGGGGTAGCGGCGCCGCAAGCGCGACATCCGCCGCGTGACGGACTTCGTCCTCCACCTCGCGCTCAAGAGCGTTTACCTGTTCTTCGGTGAGAATGCCTTCCCGAATGAGCAGCGCCTGCATGCGTCCGATGGGATCGCGAAGGGCATCGGCTTCCAGTTCCGCGGGCACGCGGTACAAGCGTTCGTCATCGCTCTGAGAATGCGAGTACGGGCGTATGACGTGTCCGTGCACGGCAGTATGCCACTGCATCCCGCATCGCGCGAAAGCTCTCTTCCGGATCGGTGCCGTCAATCTCGGAAAAATGGAAGTTTGGAAAGTTCGCGATTAGTCGGGAGATGTTGCCGCCTGGCGTATTCGTCTCCACCGGCGTTGATATGGCGTAGCCGTTGTCTTCCACCACGAAGACCACTGGCAGCTTTGCATTGGATGCGGTGTTCAGCGCCTCCCAGAACTCGCCCTGACTGGTGGAGCCTTCCCCGATGGAGGTGTAGACCACCTCATCATTGTGGAAGTGTATGTTTTTGAATTTACGGTAATCGCCCGCTCCGTAGCTACCCAGTGCGGCCTGTGGACGGGCGTTCCAGTACACGCCTGCTTCGGCGCAGCCGACCGCGTGCAGGCACTGCGTCGCCGTCGAG
The DNA here is from genome assembly GCA_937859825.1 of uncultured Terriglobus sp. Lineage (GTDB taxonomy): Bacteria > Acidobacteriota > Terriglobia > Terriglobales > Acidobacteriaceae > Terriglobus. Next base: position 23,706 of record CALMAP010000305.1, read on the forward strand.
GACGAAGGCGAGACGATGTTGAGCGGCACGCTGGTCCAGTGCGAGGGCATCTGCCTGCCGCCGCTTGCCGGGTCAGTCCCCGCACCGACCGCCTGCAAAAGCTGGTCTGTCACGGTGTTGCCCAGCGCAAGGCAGATGGCACGGTCGCGATAGTACGGGAAGAACCAGTCATACCCTGGCCGCATGGCCATTCCGGCAGCAACCAGCAGGGCCTCGTGCCCGGCACAGGAGATCTGAAAGAAGATTTTCTGCTGTTTCTTCAGCAGCAGTTCCCTATCGTCGATCCGGCGGGAGAGGTACATGGTTCGGTAGAACTGGACCATCTGCTCGGGTGTGAGGCCGCCCGATTTGCGTAGCGCAGCCTGTTGCGTTCCTGCCGTTCTACTCCCCATGCCTGTGCTGCTCCGCCAATCGAGAATGCTTGCTGATTGTAAAGCGAAGCAGGCACCCCCTGCAGCGCCATGCTTTGCAGAGACAAACACGATCTCTACTGGCGCATAGTCTCCCTTACCTGCTTTGCGAGCTTCTCGATCCGTTCGGCTTCACGGATCACATCGATGGACAATGTGTCCTTATTTGACTTGTCTACACTTACCTTGAGCTTCTGGGCCAGCACGATCAGCTGGTCGGCATCGTTTAGCATCTTCTTCTGCCGCTCTTCCGCGGCAAGCTGCTGACGTTCCTGTGCCATGTGTGCCGCCGGCGCGCCGCCAATCATCGAAAGGGACTGGGCACGACCGCTACGGGCCGAAACAAGCAATACCGTTACAGTTGCGACGATCAGTATGGCTGCTTTTACTCTGTTCAATACTCCTGCGTTCCTCTCTGGTACAAACATCTGCTTCCATCCGTGCTGACCGTGAAAGGCTACTGCTGCCCTACATTCCTCTCATGCGGTCTTTTACCTCGCGGGCAAGCTTCTCAATCTGGAGGAGAAGTTTTTCGTCTTCGGCAGTGACCGCTCCATGTCGCTCGACATCGCTGCGGTACTGGGCCGTCAATTTCACCAGCCGACTGGCGTCGTCAACAATACGCCTCTGACGCTCCACTTCGCGAGTCTTACGAAGGAAATGTTCGTGTGCCTGGTCTGGACCCCAGCCGGGATCCCCGGGTAGTCGAGAATCGTTACGCGACTGTGATGGCGGAATGGAGAAACCGCCGTTCTGCGGGACGGGTGCCTGTGTCTGCGCCAGGAGAACTTTGCAGCCCAACAACACCGAAAGCGTAGGGATAAAGAGACAACGGCGCATCTGGTTCTCCTTAGGCGCGGTACGCAGCAGTGCGCCATTCGGTTGTCGCGACACTGCAGCCTGAGTCATGCTGATAGAGCCAAGTCCCGTTTGCACATAGTACGGGATAGGCCGTCTGAGACCATGATTCTGCTTACCCCCGCATCTTCGCAATCGTCTGCCGACTCCAATTTTCGTGATTTGGCGCATGACTGGCACAACGACATCGTCGATTTTGTACGACATGACGCACCCAAGCTGCTCTTGATTGTCCTGCTCGCGTTTGTGCTCACGCGGACAGTGTCTTTTTTTGTCGGGCGCATGCGCCGGATTGCAGACACCTATGTGGGAAATGCCCGCCGTGCTTCCCAGTTGCGCACCGTTGCAGCAATCGTGAGAGCAACATCCTATGGCGTGATCGGCTTTATCGTCCTTCTGCAGGTGCTGCCGTTATTCAACATCGATTTAGGGCCGCTGCTTGCCTCGGCAGGTGTTGTCGGACTTGGTATCTCCTTTGGAGCGCAGTCCATCTTTAAAGACATGCTGAACGGCATCTTCATCCTGATCGAAGACCAGTTCGGCGTAGGCGATGTGGTGAAGATTGCCGGGCTGCAAGGCAGTGTGGAGGACCTGTCGCTACGCGTGACTACAGTGCGCGACGGAGATGGCACTCTCTATTTCATCCCAAACTCGCAGATCACGACCGTCTCGAACCTGTCACGCGAGTACTCCGTCGCATCGCTCTCGGTGTCAGTGGATGCAGGCGCTGATCCTGACCGCGTGATGGGAGTTCTTCGGCAGGTCGCGCAGCAGGTCAGGCAGGACACCGCCTTCCGCGAAGTGGCCGTGAGCGATCCGGATGTGCTCGGCGTGGACCGCATCAGCGGTCGCGAAGTCATCTACCCCGTGAACATACGGGTCAAGGCCAATCAAAAAGACGGTGTGCTTCGCGAGTTACGCAAGCGGCTACTGTTGGCCTTTACGAAGGAAGGCATACCGTTGGGCTTGCCAGCGAGCATTGTGGTCACGCAAGCGCCAACTGATCCAACCGCAAAAGCCGCAGGGCCTGCCGTTCCGTAGCTCACAAGCTCGAGTTCAGTACCTCTGCCAGATCTGCCGTTGACCTGACCGGTGGCTGGCAAGTGTTGCCCGAGCAGACCAGAGCGAACGCTCCCACATCGAGCGGGACGTGCGGCAATGTCTGTCTGAGTGCTGGTGGCAGGTCGGCAAGCTGACTGCTCTTCAGGCGGATGACGGATTTGTTCACCGCGTAACGTGCAAGTGCAACGATCTCCAAGTGCATCGCCGCAGCTTGCGAGGTCACATCGTCCGCGGCAACGATCACGACCTGCACCGCCGGGCGCACGAGTCTGCCAAGGGCAAGCGCAAATGTCGCGGCATAAAGCCCAAAGTGCTCCACGACTCCTGCAAAGCACTCCAGTGTGGAAAGGGCTTTTTCGCGGTACTCCTCATGGTCGGTCAACGCATGAAGCCGCAGCAGCAAAGCCGCAGCAGCCGGGTTCCCCGCGGGAGTAGGCGCATCCTGCAGCGGCTTTCTACGGGTGGCAAGTGCGCCTAGGTGCGGGCCGGAGTTGGTTTCGGTATCGAAGAACCCACCCTTCTCCACGTCCGCGAACTTTGTAAGCACCGCGTGCGCTAGCGACTCCGCGGCCTTAAAGTAAGAGAACTGTCCAATGGTTTCCCAGGCCGTGAGGCATGCATGTCCCAGGAAGGTGTAGTCCTCCAGCACACCCTGGACCCGTGAGCGGGGAGCGTCCGGGTCTCCGTAGGCGATCACGTGAAGCAAATCGTTCCCATTCCATGCTTCCTGCAGGACTCGATCCAAAGAGCGCAGCGCGAACGCAACCATGGAACTCTGCTGAAAGACACGGCCAGCTTCAAGACAGGCGGAGATACACATCGCGTTCCAGCCGGTGTACATCGATTTGTCGATAAAAGGCGTTTGCCGCTTCAGCCTTTCTGCAAGCAGTTTTGCCTTAGCCGAGGTGAGGAACTGGCCGACGGCGTCGGGGGCCTGAGCGGTGCGCGTGGCCACCTCGTCGATCGTGTAGGGGCAAAAGAGGACATTACGCGTGGGATCGTGGTGCATGTCGCCAACGGTGCCAATGTCGTAGTAAAGCTCCGCCACGGCGAGCTCTTCCGGTGACAGCACCGCCGCTGCCTCCTCCTTCGTCCACGTGAAGTAATCGCCATCGTCGTCGAGGGACAAATCGGCGTCTTGTGAGGCATAGAAACCGCCGTTCTCACGATCGCTTAGCCACTCTTCCATCCAGCGGATGATCTCGTTTGCGGCCTCGGCGAACGCAGGATCGGTGAAGGTCTGAAAAGCGTGCACGTAACTCCGAAGCAGTTCAGAGTTGTCGTAGCTCATCTTCTCGAAATGCGGCACGACCCAGCGCTCGTCTACCGAGTAGCGGTGGAAGCCGCCGGCGAGCTGGTCGAAGATGCCGCCGCGAAACATGCGATGCAATGTCGTAAGCGCTGCCTGGGCTGCCTTCTCGTGGTTTGTACCTGCCCGCGAAGCGGTATCCATCAGCATGTCCAGAGCGGCAGGATGCGGGAACTTGGGTTGCGAACCGAAGCCACCGTTACGCGGGTCGAAGGACTTCAACGCGGAGGCGACCAGCTTGTCGATGAGTGCGATGCCTGCGCTGGAATGCTCAAGGTCGGTTGCACCGCCCGAGAATGCCTCGTTGTATTCGATCGCCTGCATCACGCTGCTTGCGGATTCATTCACGTCGTCTCGCTTGCTGTGAAACGCGGCGGCCATTGTCTCAAGCACCCGCCGGACACTTGGCCGTCCCATCCGTTCGTCCGGTGGAAAATAGGTTCCTCCAAAGAACGGCTTGCCCTCGGGAGTGAGAAAAGCGGTAAGCGGCCAGCCGCCCTGTCCGCTGATTGCGGAGACCGCAGCCTGGTACCGTGTGTCCACATCGGGGCGCTCGTCCCGGTCCACCTTGATCGCGATGTAGTGTTCGTTCAGGAATGCGGCCAACTCCGCGCTCTCGTAGCTTTCGCGGTCCATCACATGGCACCAGTGGCACCACACCGCGCCGATGTCGAGCAGGATCGGCTTGTTCTGTGCCGAAGCCAGGGCGAACGCCTTCTCGCCCCACTCATGCCAGCGCACAGGCTGGTGCATGGCAGATCGAAGGTAGGCTGAGGAACTGTTCTGCAGTGCATTGAGCGGCGTACTGTCCATCTGTCCAGTTTAGAGCAGGCTGTTCTTTACACACGAAAGGGACGGCGCAAGCCGTCCCGTCGTGTGTGTTCTGATTAGTTCTTTACTGCGGCGTGGTTTGCGTGCCCGCAGGAGTTGTGGTCGCTGCGCCGGTAGCCGGATATGGAGGCAGTGGCGGCGGCGTGGCGGTCAGAGGACGTGGCGGTGCCGGTGCCTGCGGAGCCGTCAATCCTGGAATGTTCGGTGAGGACGTGATCGTTCCGGAGGCGGCCTGCTCGATGTTGATGCCGTACCGATCCAACGTGTTCGACAGCAACTGCAACAGCGTGGCGCGATCTTTTGCGTACGCCGCAGTGGCAGAGATCAGGTTGTTCTCAGCGGTGGCCAAGTTACGCTCCTGCTGAAGAACGTTCGCGGTCGTAGAGGCACCTAGCCTGTACTTCTTGCGTTCCGCGTCCAGCGCCTGGTTTTGGTAGTCACGGGCTGACTGCGCCGCGACCACGGACGCACGATCGTTGGTTAGAGCGTATTGCTGGTTCACCACCTGAATGCGTGTTTGCGTGTAGAGCTGCTGCAGCCGCATCTCTGCCTGGCGGTATTCCATCTGCGACCGCGCCTGGTCGGCTTGCGCGGCACGATTGCGGATGGTGACATTCAAAGTCACACCCACACCCTTGTCCGGTGCGGAGTTGTTGAAGGCGTTCTGGAAAGAGGTGCCGTAGCCGCCTGGAGTCAGTCCGCAGTTCGCAACGTTCGGATTGTTTTGGCACAAGATCGAAGAGGGATTCGCAGCACCGGTGTAACCGCTGCCGCCATAGAACGCATACGCGTTTACCTGCGGTAGAAGGCCGTTCTTTAAGGCCTTGATCGTAATCTTGTTGTTGTCCATGTTCAACACCGCCTGCTCAATGGCGGGATTGTTCGCGTAGGCCTGCTTGACCAGGTCCTCGACTGGTTGATCTTCTTCTGCAAGTCTGTCGAGGCTGACACGCTCCGTGGGAACGACCGGAGCGGCAGAGAGTTGAGGATCGTTCAGGTCGCGGATGATGGCCTGCTTCATGAGC
>CALMAP010000306.1 GCA_937859825.1 uncultured Terriglobus sp.
GCTTTTTACATCAACATTCCCATCGGCCTGATTGCGATTGCGCTGCAGAGCCGCGTGCTGGAAGACCCGCCGTACATTAAGAACGCAAAGCCCGGCAAGCTGGACAGTATTGGTCTCGGAACACTCGCGCTTTGGGTTGGCTGCCTGCAATACATCCTCGACAAAGGCCAGGAGGACGACTGGTTCGGCGACACGAAGATCCGGATTGCCTTCGTCGTGATGATCTTTACCTTCTTTGCCTTTGTTTGGCGGGAGTTTACGGTGGAAAAGCCGCTGGTAAATCTACGCGCCTTAAAGGACCGCAATCTGGGGCTGGGATGCCTCATGATTTTTCTGCTCGGAGTTGTGCTCTATGCCATTACCACCGTGCTGCCGGTTTTTTATCAAACGCTGCTCGGATATGACGCAACCATGTCAGGACTTGTAGTCAGCCCACGCGGAATTGGTGCTATGGTCTCTTCCATTGTGGTGGGCATTCTCGTGTCGCGCATGGACCCGCGGTGGTTGGTGGCATTCGGCTTCGCGCTTCGTGGTTTCTCGGGGATGGGGCTCGCTGGATTCACGCTCGACATCTCACCCTGGTCGCTGTTCTGGCCCGTCACAATCAGCGGCGCGGCGATCTCGCTCTGTTTTGTGCCGCTCTCGCAGGCAGCATTGGGAACACTGCCTAAGAGCGAGATAGGCAACGGAAGCGGCATCTTTAACTTCCTTCGCAATATCGGAGGCGGTGTGGGCATCTCGTGGGTGAACACCATTGCGCAGCGTCATCTACAATCACACCGCTTCGAACTGCTGCACTCCTTCACGCCGTCGAACCCGCTGTTTCAGAGGCAGGTCACGATGCTTACCCAGCGGATGGCTATGCACGTTGGGCCGCGGCGAGCCATGCTGCGCGCCTTTGCACTCACCAGCCAGGGCCTGAATTGACAAGCCCAGCTCTACGCGTATGTCGATGACTTTCGCTATCTCGCGCTTCTGTCATTCCTCTGTGTTCCTTTGGCCTTTTTGCTAAAGAAACCCAAACCAGGCGGCGCGCCTGCGGCAGGCTGAAACGCGACGGCGGCCACCTTGTTGCGCCTGGCTAGTGGTAGCGTTTACGAAACTAATAGAAGCCGCCGCAGTCACGGTCCGCCTGCCGGACTGCACCTCATTCAGAACTTCAACACGCCGAACTTCTACACGCTCATCCTCGTCCATGCCATCCTTAGAACCTGACAGTTCTAATGGGCGGGGACCTGACATTTCTACGGTTCTTCCGTACATTTGGTGATTCTTTCCAGCGTGTCTTTGCGGGCGTAGCAAGGAGGCAGCACGCTGGAGGTTCCGGATGGTTCGAGGAACGTTGCTGCCGAGTACTTCTGAAGTCGACCTGGTTTGTTAGCGGTCAAGACTTGCGTTGATTGAGCTACAGTTGCGAACCTCTCGGTTGCTAGCCTGCTGCCCTGTCTGCGGAACGGGTTCGCGACGGGTTCACAGTCGCTATCTGCGCAAGCTGGGCGATCTGCCGTGGGAAGGTATCCCGGTTGCGATCCAGCTTCGGACCCGCAAGTTCTTCTGCGACGACGAGCTCTGCCGCCGACATATCTTTACCGAACCGCTTTCCAGCACCGTTCCTCGCTATGGTCGGCGGACGCTGCGTTCTGTCGAGGCCCTGGACTGGATGACGCTTGTCCTCGGAGGGCAGGCCGGGGCTCGCCTTGCACGGAAGCTTGGCCTGCTGGTCACAGGTTCGACGTTGTTACGGCAGCTTCGGCACCGGGCACAGTGTAAGCCGCTCGCGGCTCCGCGCGTGCTTGGCATCGACGATTGGGCATGGCGAAAAGGCCATCGTTACGGCACGATCCTGTGTGATCTGGAGAACCGCAGGGTCATCGATCTGCTGCCGGACCGTGAAGCCGCAACCGTGTCTGCTTGGCTTGTGCAGCACCCAGGTTCAGAGATCGTGAGCCGGGATCGTGGCGGTATCTATGCTCAAGCTGCTCGTGCGGCCGCGCCTGGAGCCATACAGGTGGCGGATCGCTGGCATCTGCTGCGCAACCTGAGTGAAGCTCTGAAGAACGCCCTCAGTCCGCACCATCGGCTACTCGCGCAGGCAGCAAGAAGTGGCACGAGTGAAGCCCCGGCCGTTGTCGCAGCAGCTCAACCTTCCGTTCCACCCTGGGAGCTGCGCGCTCAGCAGCGTAACCGGGAGCGCCGTTTCAGCCGCTACGAAGAGGTGCGGCGGCTTGGCCAGACAGGAGCCTCGCATGCTTCGATCGCCCGGCAACTGGACCTCGATCACCGCACCGTTTGCAAGTTCCTAAGAGCCGGCACCTTCCCGGAGGCACAGCGGAGTCCACGTTCCGGCATCGTCGACCCGTATGCTGACTACCTTGATCAACGCTTGGAGCAGGGCCACAGGAACGTCTCGAAGCTATGGCGAGAACTGCGGGAACAAGGCTTCACGGGTCAACTCAACATCGTACGGCGCTGGCTTCGCTGCCGGCGTGGCTACTACCCGACCTCAACTGCAGCCGCTCCACGCAAAGCCGCACCGCGCATCTCAGTCCGGCAGATCGTGTGGCACATCCTGAAGGAAACGCCTGCCGCTCAGGTCTACCTTCAACAGATCTACCAGGCTTCGCCCCAGATCTCTGCCATATCGAACCTCGCCATGGAGTTCTTCCGGCTCATCCGACAGCGTGATCTTCCAGCACTCACGCCGTGGTTCGAGGCCGCGAAAACAACGGCACTCGCCGGCTTCGCCAGCCACTTAGCCAGGGATCGCGAAGCAGTCGAAGCAGCCCTTATGCTTTTATTTAGCCTATTCCAGGTAGAAGGTCAAGTCCACGGTCTGAAGCTCGTCAAGCGTCAGATGTACGGCCGAGCAGGCTTCGACCTGCTCAGACTCAGGGTGCTCCAAAGCGCCTGAACTCAAGCAGTCTAGAACGATCGACAAACCATCGACATGGTTCACCAAATGTACGGAAGAACCATTTCTACTTGGCAGCTACACAGTGACTATATAGAATAAGCGTTATCGGACTTAGTAATAGCATAGTGTTTGGTAGTCCAGCCTTAAACGTTTGACATACTTTCAGCGGCATGGAGCGCAGCACTTTTAGCTTTATGCTCTGTCCAAAGTGTCGTGCATGCAGCGAAGGAAAGCCATTGAGAAGAATGGAGCCTGGATGCTCAGAATGGAATGAGTTTTAAAATGATGGCGGAGAGACAGGGATTCGAACCCTGGATACCTTGCGGTATACACGCTTTCCAAGCGTGCGCCTTCAGCCACTCGGCCATCTCTCCAGAGTTTCTAGCCTAACACAGGGGCTTGTTCTAGACCGGTTTGACCGCGCTCGTCGGCACTGTTCCAAGGCTGGATTACAAAGTTAGCGGTATTCTTTGAGTGCTTCACGAAGTCCGATTGCAGCGCGACTCACGGCTGCAGGAACCTGTTCCAGCGAGGGCGCGGTCTCGTCGGCTTCTGCAAGCCGATGGCCGGTCACCATGCTGGCCACCTCAACGTGGACGCTATAGCCGTTCTTCATGGAGAGGATGGAACCGGACAGCAGCGCATCTGAGCTGGGATCCTCGTGTTTCTCTGTCACCGATCGTTCTGGTTCCATGGGCTGGGTAGCAGCATTGTCTGTCGCGGAAGTCTGGACTGCGTAGTTCCCGAAAAGGCTGAGTTCCCTTTTCAGAAGTTCCGTGGGTGCATCATCAAGCGCAGCGTTACCTGTGCCGTTGAACAGAGGCCGAATCTGAAGCACACCGTGGAAAGCTGCAGGGTTCTTCCCGGCCCATGCAATGCGCACTGTTGCAGCTAGCAAAATAAGCAGTACGCAAAGTAGCGCACCACGAAGTACCGTGCGTCTGCTGCCGGGTTGTCGCCGGGCCTCGGCACGCGTAAAGCCATTATCGTAAAGAGGAGCTGGGTGATCGAAAGGCGCCTCAATTCGCGCTTTTTTTGCAGCCATTGTCTGCACAGGGATATATGGAAGGTGAGACCGGCCACTGCAGCGGCTTTCTTCGGAGCATGACAATGCGAATTCCTGGATCAGTTCCGACGCGGTCTGAATGCGGTCCCCTGGCGCTTTCTGAAGCAGGCGTTGGATAAGGCGGTCCAGGTCAGGCGTGAGGTTCAGGTTGGCATCACGTGCTGGCAAAGGATCGCTGTTCAGAAGCTCCGAATAAATTACGGCGCTGGTGGACCCGCGAAACGGTGCCTTACCGGTGGCCATTTCGTACAGCACCGCTCCCAGTGAAAATAAATCGGAACGGGCATCGGTATCGTAACCGCAGGCTTGCTCCGGAGACATGTACTCCACGGTTCCCACGGTCGCACCGTGGCGAGTGATGCCATGCGGACGCAATCGCTTGGAGCCATTGCTATGTTTGGCAAGGCCGAAATCCAAAACTTTGGTATGGAGGCGCGCTTCGTTATCCGAAAGCAGAAAGATGTTGGCGGGCTTGATGTCGCGGTGAACGATGGAACGCGCATGTGCAGCCTCAAGAGCTTTGGCTACATCTACAGCAACACTACGCATTTCGTCCATAGAGACTGGGCCCGCGGCGATGCGCTCTTTGAGCGATTGGCCGTGAAGCATCTCCATTACCAGGTAGAGGTCCTCTTCCTGTTCCCCCATGTCGAAGAGGGTGCAGATGTTGGGGTGGTTCAGTGAGGAGACAAGGCGCGCTTCATTCACGAATCGTTCACGCGCGCCGGAGACGTCCAGGTCGCGATGCAGCACCTTGAGCGCTACCTCGCGACCAAGTCGCGTGTCGACTGCACGGTAGATTGTGCCCATACCGCCGCTGCCAATCTGGCCGAGCACCGCGTAGGGTCCGAAGTGCTTCCGATGGCGCTGCACGGCGTGCGACCTCCCTGCGATGCACGCTCTAGACGCGCCCGCTTAGTTTCCCTGTAAAGGGACTTCTTGCTCATCGGCAGGTTGGGGTCGAAGATTTATCCAGGTCGCGCAGGTAAACGCCAATCAATGGGTCTCCTTCCCGCAACTGGTAGGTCTGCACCAGAGAGTACTGTGACAAAAGCAGCTCGATCGCATGAACAATGTCCCGCTGCCCTGCAGACTTCCCGCGTCGCCACAGCCGCTCGGCGTCGCGTTCCTGCTGCTCTGACTCGGGGTAATAGACCAGTATCCGAGGAGGATTTATTTTCAGGATTTCCGCTTCCCTTGTCGCGAGCGAATCACCGACCACATCGATGTTGTGCGAGGGCGACCGGGTAGGCGGGCTTGATCCTGATAGGGAGTAGATCAGGCTCATCTCTGGGTAGGTGAAGACAGTCTCTCCCGGACGAACACAGCTTTGAATCAATCGCGTTGTGTCGTCGAGAAATCGAACAGTGGTGGCGGGCTGAAGCTCTCCCTGCAACATGCTTTGCGTGGAACGGGTGTTGGCCAGCCGCACGGGCGCTTCATCCTGATAATCGAAGCCGAACGGCAGGTCCAGTTTCTCCCGGGTCTGCAGGTAAAGTGCGCATGCCAGCAGTACGAGCACACAGACTCTTGGGGCGGGCTTGCACCAGGTCAGCACCAGCGCAAGTGGAAGCGCCAGCCCCGGCAGAACCATCGCTTCGAATGCAGGCCAGGAAGGGACAGCATGAACGCGATTGAGATGCCGGTCCCGGCAAAGAGCAGCAGACGACGTATCGCAATCATGTCTGAGAGCCCTCTTCGCCATTTTTGAGCAAGGAGCAAACAGATTGCTGGAAGTGTCAGCAGGACGGAATAAACGGCGCTTTTGCCCTGGTCATGGAGCGTCGGCCATCCGAACTGGCCAGCGATAATTGCTGCCGCCAACGCCAGACTGCACATGGTGCAAAGGCTCCAGAAATCTCGCATCGTGGGTTGCTTTTCTGCCGGCACAGTACTCCTGCACATCCGCAGAAGCGGCCAGATTGAAAGAGCCGCGAAGAAAGCGCCAAGCGTTACCCATCCGGCGTTGTCATACGCAACCAACAGCATCCGGCGCGGAAAATCCAGAGCATTGCCAGCTTTGGCAGAAGGACCCTCACGCAGGTTCATGCGAATGCATGCTGCAAGCGCGTGGGTGTGCCACAACCAGAGCGCGGTTGGTACTAATGGTGCCAGCACGCCGGAACAGTAGGTGAGCACTCTGGGCGCCATGTCCCTGTCGCGCCAGAAGCGCACAGCAATCCTGAGCAGAAAGAACACAAAGCAGCCCGCACCTACCGTTTGCTTCGTGAGTCCACTCAGCGACGTAAAGGCACCGGAGGCAAATAGAAGTGCACACGCCTCACGGCATCGACCTTCTGCTGCCTGGCTCCCCTGCTCTACCGAGTCGAGGCACATTGCGGCTGCAATCCCAAACAGAATGGCATCGTGGTTGTAGGAGGCCAGCGGATCGGTACGGTCTCCAGCAGACACGATGATTGTCGTCAGAGAAGCCATCCATGCCGCGGTGCGAGGAAACAGCCGGCACAGCCATCGATAGAGCAGCACGACAAGCAGGAGCCTCTCCACGACAGCAGCCGCGTGGAGCACCAACAGCGAGCGCCCGAACAGTTTCATTAACAGGGCTGCTTTCAATGCGTTCAGCGGAGGACCCGGATTGTAGTAATCGCGGTATGGGACCTTTCCAGCAAGAATTGCAAGGCCGCCAGCGAACTCCCCTGCTCCGGAACGAATTCCTGCAAAGCGATTGAACCAGCAGAGAAAGAACACAGCCGTAAGCAGTAGCAGCAGCGCAGGAGGGGCTGCTATCAGGGCCCAGACGCGGAGACGTTTTGCAGTTGTCGTGCAGGTGAGTTCAGCCACGTTGCAACCCGGTCAGGATGACGCGATACGATTCGTGCATGAGCAGCATGGACTTGGATGTACCTCTGGCGGAAACACGACAAGGCCGTTTTCCCACTGTGGTTGGAAGGCAGACCCTGCTGTTCGACGCGGATGACACGCTCTGGGAAAACAATATCTACTTCGACCGTGCCATTGACGGCTTTATTGAATTGGTCGCACACCCC
>CALMAP010000307.1:0-1797 GCA_937859825.1 uncultured Terriglobus sp.
CCCTTTGCAAAGAACGCAAGAATGGGGCACCCCCAGTGTTCAGCCGCTCCGACAATCTTGGGCGTGTCGTATGCTGCGGTCTGGGGTGAAATCGCTTTGGCGGTACTGGCGGTGCAGGCAATCCGGCGGATGCGTGGCGGTGCGCAGAGCCAGTTGATGCTGTGCTCTGACGGGCGGCTGTGGGTTGTGAAGTTTCGCAACAACCCGCAAGGAGAGCGTGTGCTGGCGAACGAATTTCTGGCCACGCGCATTGCCGAAGCCGTGGGGCTTACCGTGCCCGTAACCGATCTTGTGGACGCGAGCGAATGGCTGATCGCAAACTCGCCCGAGATGTGGGTGGATCTGCGCAAGGGCGAACGCGCGCGCTGCGCCGCGGGGCTGCAGTTCGGTGCGCAGTTTGTGGGTGGCCTGATGCCTGGCCAGGTCGTGGACTACCTGCCTGAGACGATGTTGCCCGAGGTGCGTAACGTGGCAGAGTTCGCCGGCATGCTGTGCCTCGACAAGTGGACGGGCAACAGCAATGGGAGACAGGCGGTGTTTTCGCGCAAGGCGCGCGAACGCAAGTACCGCGCCACCTTTATCGACCAGGGCTTCTGCTTCAATGCGAACGACTGGAACTTTCTGGATGTGCCTTTGCGGGGTGTCTACGCTCGCAATTGTGTGTATGAAAGCGTGACCGGATGGGAGAGCTTCGAGCCCTGGCTGCACCGGATTGAGACGATGACTGGCGACACCCTCTTCCGGATCGCGGAGGAGGTTCCAGTGGAGTGGTACGGCGGCGATTCTTCTGACTTGGAGAGATTGGTCGAGATGCTTCTGAAACGAAGATCGAAGGTGCGCGGTCTGGTTGCGGCCTTTCGCAACTCCGACCGTACTCCGTTCCCAAATTGGGGAAAGCGCTCTCGCGGTATTGCGGCACCAAGGCAGTTCATGACTACCGGGGGCCAGTCCAATGAAGTTGCGCCGAAGTACGTGATGTGAGGTGAGGTTGGCGGAGCAAATCCAGTGCGAGTTCTTCCTGCTTCGGTATGTGCCGGATGCGGTGAAGAATGAGTTCGTAAACATTGGCGTGATGCTGCGCGAAGCGGGCCGCATCGAAACCACGCGCGTCCGCTTCACGCGCGACTGGGGCCGCGTGCGCTGTATGGACCCGGACGCCGATACCGACCTGCTGGAGGCGATGGAAAGCGAACTCGCCGTGCGCATTCGCGAGGGCGGTTACGGCTCGAAGCCGGCGATGCAGTTGCTGGAGGAATCGCTCTCCACCGGCGTGCAGATGACCGAGGCGCGCGGTGCTCTGGCGGAAAGCCTGCCCGCGGAGATGGAGCAGTTGATGCGGCTCTACGTGGAGCCAGTACGCGAGAAGGCGGTGCGACGCAGGAGCGGGCGTGCGGCCATCGTGGCCTCCATGCGGAACGAGTTTGAACGCGCTGGCGTGTGGGACCTGATGCGCAAGCGCATCGCCGCGGCGGAGTACACGCGGGCCGGTGACCCGTTGAAGATCGATTGCGGGTATCGGGGAAATGGCTCGGTCCGCATGTTCCAGGCAGTCTCGCTTGACGGTGACCTCGAAGCGGCTAAGGTGCTGTCGTACGCTGCCGCCAGGCTACGGGATGGCGTGCAGCGCGTCGAGGAAAGCTCGCTGGATCTTGCAGCAGTTGTGGAGCCGCTGCGCTCTGTTACTTCAGGCGAGAACGAAGCGGCCGATCGCTACCGCTTCGGCGTGGAGACCATGGAGGAAGCGCAGATTCGCGTGCTGACCGTCGCCGATCTTGCGCGGGTGGCGGAGACGGCGAG